>CAYREN010000047.1:0-7790 GCA_964423255.1 uncultured Roseivirgaceae bacterium
ATAAGTAATTTTAAGGATTTTTTCTGCTTACATTTAATCGGGGCTAATATACTGTCAACTTATTTATATTATTTAAAACCAAAAGCCCAGATTGAAATGCGTATTTAACTTAGAGTTTTTAGTGTCTTTTGCTATAGAAAATGATATCGGACCCAACGGGCTATAATAACCTATTGACATTCCATAACCAAATCTTCTTCGTTCACCACTCAAATCATCATCTACATAAATATCATAAATAAATGACATTGGATATTCTACATCTAGATAGTTGGCTATCCCACTGACGAATAGCTTGTCAAATAATTCATACTGAAGCACAATTTTGGTGTAGAAATAATTAGGTGAAAAATATTCCTTGTCCTGCCCTCCCCAATATTCTGATACATTATTAAATATAGGGTTGAATCCTCCCATAAAATAATAATCCGTAACATTGAGTTTTGGTTCACCTAGGGAAGTTAAAATAAAAGCGTTTTTTGTAATTATTGAAAAACGATTAGACAGCTTGAAAATATAGGTGAAATATGCTTCGAAGGCACCAAAAGGATTATAATTTTCCTCAATTGTAGGATTTTCTATGACAATAGAATCATTTTCGGCCAATGTAGTTTTGTTTTTCACATCAAAGGCATACTTAAATGACACCCTTAAATCCATTCCTTTTTTAGGATAATATCGTCGATCAAAACTATTGTAATTCGCAAAAAACTTGATGCTCAAATCTCTATTCTTGATAACCTCTATCAATTTTCCCAGTTCCCCAATAATTGGTTTGACCTTTGAGAATTCATATTGATATTTTGCGCCAAAAGAAAAATTTTGAAATCCAGTCGATTGGAATTGAAAAAATAAATTGTAGTAGTTTGCATCAAGTCTTGCTTGTTCAATGTTTTCCTCAAAAGCAGGTATCTCGTTATTATTGTATTTCAACCCCAGCATAACTGCAGCGCTTTGTTTTGCACCAATATATTTCAGAAAGTTCAAATTAACCCTGGGGTTTTCAGAAAAATCAATTTCAAGTAGCGCCCTAGCATGAGGTAGTAATAAATTTCGATAGGTAAGATTAGCATTAATACCAATATTATTATCTGAGTCATAATGCACAGCAAGTTTCAATTTTCCATCTGATGATTCTTGCACCTTAATAGTTAGTTCATATATGTCTTCTTTTTTAGCAATTTCATAAGTTACCTTTTCGAAGTAGCGGGTACCGTAAATAATAGATATTCGCTTTTCAATTTCATCAATTGAATGTATAGTGCCCTCTTTTATTCTCAGCTTTCCTACGATAAGTTTTGGAGATATTTTTTCATTTCCTACTACAATTATTTTTGAAATTAGAAATTTCTCTTTCAAAGGTAAAGGTTCAAAAGTTTTCAATTCACCAAATCTTTTCAGAGAATCTGCAAGTTTCTTAAACGTATCTACATATTGTTTGCCCATTTCATTTCCTCTTTTAATGATTCCGGCATATTGTTTAAAACTACCAGTACTGTATCCTTCAAGATTTGGTTCAATGTAAATATCAACATTCTTTTTTTGCTCTCTGGTATCATGAGCGCTGGTTACAAAAGCAGATTGAGCTAGTAAAGAAATCATGTTATTCAAATCTTCTTTGGGATCCAAATCGCTGCTTACAAATACACCAATCACGATATCTGCACCCATAGCAATTACCTCCTCTACCGGAAAATTTCTAACCAATCCACCATCAACAAGTAACTTTCCATCTATTTCTACAGGCGTAAACACTGTTGGAATAGCCATGCTTGCCCGAATGGACTCAGGAAGTGAGCCACTGTTTAATGTAACCGGCTCGCCTGTCGCAATGTTTGAAGCCACACATGCAAATGGTATGGGAAATTTATTAAAATCATTAATGTCATGAACAGATCGGGTAAGCCTTGTTAACAACTCCGAAAGTTGTTGACCCTCAATTAAGCCTTTAGGCAGGCCAATTTTTAATCCTTCAACAGGAAGTTCTGCAATATATCTCCCGTAATATTCTTTTTCTTCATACGTGATTTCATCCAAAGATATTTCATTGCTTAAAACAGCATCCCAATCAACAGATGAAGCCATATGTTCGATATCATCGGCAGAATATCCAATGGCATACAATCCTCCTACCACACTTCCCATGCTCGTACCGGTAATGTAGTCTGGTGTTAAACCCGCTTCTTCTAAAGCTCTTATTATTCCAGTATGTGCCAAGCCTTTTGCACCTCCTCCGCTAAGGACCAACCCAATTTTTGGCCTTTGCATATTTTGTTGAGAATAGGCTTGTAACAAGGTTAAGAAAGAAATAAAAAATAAAGATGCATATTTTGTCATTTCAGATTAATTAAGCCTTTACAAATATAATACTGAACTTTTTGTATAAAACTTTTTGAGTATTGTTTATGTCAAAATTATAATAGCAAAAATTGTTCAATATTCAGAAAAGTAAGTTAACAATTTTAGTTCCTACCCAGCTCATCTTTACACAAATATCAAAGATACCTCGCTTGATCAATTTAACATTTTTCAGCTTAGCAATGAAATTTAATGGAGTCATGAGATTAATTTTTTCATTAACCTAAAAGCCATTGGCGATACCTTTTCCTTTCCCATCCGAATTGTTAGATTTGTGTACCATGGAGAAAATGAAATCAATATTATTAATGGCAATTATGATAATAATGATGTTTCCATGGCTGCTGATATGCATCACTCACCCTTTTGGCCATGATCATCATCAGCATGAAAACCCAAGTCCTTGTGAGCTCAGGAAGGAATATTCCGGCAATGGACCTGTTTTTTTTCCACCAATGAATTGTGATCAAGTGTCTTCGAAATTTGAAGATTATGAAAAGATTGCCAATAATAATTCTACACACTTTTCATTTGCAATAGCAACCTTGCCTTTCTCCATTAATTCTGTTTTCAAAAAAGTTTTTTTACAGTCAATTGAAGTCCGGAGCAACTCCGATCCTCCTTTTATTACTTTAAAAGACAGAGCACCACCTGATAATAATAGCAAAACAAATATACTCTTGACATCCAGGAGGAAGATTTTTATTGCCTAATCTCAACTATTTTATAACTGCCTGGAGAATTAACAATCATCAAATTTCAAGTCATACTTCAAATAATTGATGTATTCCATTTGAATCATTAAACCAATTTTCATGATCAGAATATCTTTTAAAAATCCATACCTGGTACTGGTGTTTGCCATTATCGTAGTGGTGCTCGCTACGGTGCTAATTCCCAGAATGCCTGTAGATATCCTCCCACAATTCAAAAAATCGGCTATGCAGATACTGACGCTTTATCCTGGTATGCCTGCTGAGGTAGTCGAAAAAGATATTACCAGCCGTATGGAGCGATGGACAGGGCAATCGCCTGGAATAGAAAAGCAACTGTCAAAAAGCCTAATGGGCGTGAGCATCGTGACCAACTTTTATGGAGAAGATGTAATCCCTGCCGAAGCTATGGCCAACACATCTTCATATGCCATGAGCGATATGTATTATCAACCTCCTGGTACATTGCCCCCAATGGTGCAACCCTTTGATCCAACAGCTTCAAAACCACTTATGCTACTAACAGTGAGCAGTGATGTGAAAAGTGGGAAAGAACTCTATGACGTGGCCTATTACAATCTTCGTCAAATGCTAAGTGGAGTAAAAGGTATTATCGCCCCGGCTGCTTATGGAGGAACACTCAGGCGAATTTACATTTTTGTCGATCCCGCTAAATTGGAAGCATTGGGAATTTCACAAACTGAAGTTAATGATGCCATACAGAAAAACACAACCATGATCCCATCTGGTATCGCAAAAATTGGCAATATCAATTATGGTGTGGATGCCAAAGGGATGATTATTGATGTGGAAGACTTCAATGATATCGTGATTACTTATAAAAATGGTAATCCGATTTTTATCAAAGATGTTGGCAGAGCAGCAGATGCCAGTGCAATTCAAACCAACATTGCCAGGGTTGATGGTAAAGAGCAAGTATATCTGCCTATTTTCAAAAGGCCAGGGGCAAATACAATTGCTTCAGTTAATGCTGTAAAAAAAGCCATTCCAAAACTCAAGGAACGTATGCCTGATGATGTCCGACTAAATGTGATTTTCGACCAGTCTTCTTATGTGAGAAACGCCATATCTGGTCTTGTCTATGCCGGCTTAGGAGGTTTAATACTTGTGGTCGTAATATTGGTAATGTTTCTTGGAAACTTTCGATCTGCTTTTATTGTTGCAATAAGTTTACCGCTTTCTGTTCTATTTGCTTTTATTGTACTTTACATAACTGGTCAGGCAATCAATAGCATTACTTTAGGAGGTCTTGCGTTGGTACTGGGTCTTTTGGTTGATAATTCTATTGTGGTTCTGGAAAATATTGACCGCCACTTATTGATGGGAAAAAAATCATATCAGGCATCGTTGGATGCAGCACTGGAAGTAGCCAGTCCGGTTTTGGCCTCTACTCTGGTAATTATAGTTGTATTCTTTCCGGTTTTATTTCTGACAGGCATCACTAAGTTTTTGTTTTCGCCATTGGCTATTACCGTTGCCGGTGCCATGTTGGGTTCTTATATATTTTCTCTCACGTTGATTCCAATTGCTGCAGCATTTTTATTCCAAAACAGACAATCAAATTCTAATAACCCGGAAGATCAACACAGTAAAAAGAGTGCTTTGGGGATTTTTCAACGATTTATAGATCGATTAAGAAATGGTTATCAGAGGAGTATACATTGGGCATTGCGAATGAAAGCCCCTGTACTTATCGCCACAGGAATACTTTTTGCAGGGTCGCTAGTTATGCTAGGGAATATTGGATATGAATTATTTCCACAATCTGATGTCGGTCAGATGGAAATACTTGTAAGAACAGAATCTGGTAGCCCTTTGCAAGAAACGCAAAAAACCATTGCGGCAATGGAGCAAGTGGTGCGAAACGAAACTGGTAATGACCTTGAACAACTTATTTCTAATATTGGTGTTTTCTATGATTTGCCTGCAGCATACACTCCAAATTCTGGGACACAGGATGCATTTATCGGTGTGCAATTAAGAGAAGGCCATCAGGTAAGTACTTTTGAATATGCATCGAGATTGAGAAAACAGTTTCATCAAAAATTCCCGGGGGTTGAAGTTAGTTTCAATACCGGAGGAATGATCACAGCTGCACTCAATGAGGGAAAGCCATCGCCCATTGATGTTCAGGTAAAAGGAAATGACCTCAATGTATTGCGCCTGTTGGCCGAAAGAATTCAGGATACCATTGCTCTAATTCCAGCCACAAGAGATGTGAGGGTGTTGCAGCGTTTAGACCAGCCTGCCAAAAATATTGATATTGATAGGATGAAGGCCGCAGAGCTGGGAATAGAACCCGTCGATGCCATCAAAAATATTGTTTCGGCACTTAATTCCTCAGCGACTTTTCAAAAATCTTTTTGGATTGATGAACAAAATGGTAACCATTATTATGTAGGCGTTACCTATCCTGAAAATTTAATTGATGATGAGTTTGTTTTGCAAAATGTTGGAGTTGGGAGTAAAACAAAGGAAGGGACAATTCCTTTTCGCAATTTCTCAAAAATCACAGATGGCACCAATCCGGTAGAAATCAATCATCACAATCTGACAAGGGAATTTAATGTGTATGCCAATATTGAAGGCATGGATGTTGGAAAGGTTTCTGAAGAAATTCAGAAACGAATAGATGCGATGACTTTCCCAAGAGGATATGAAGTGAATTTTCAAGGAGAGGTCGCAATTATCAAAAGTTCATTTGGAGATTTAGGAATAGGATTGGCTCTGGCCATCATATTGGCTTTTCTGATTATTACACCATTGTTCCGGTCATTTCGAAAGCCACTTATCATTATTTTCACATTTCCACTCGGCATCATCGGTGTAGCAGTTTTAATGTGGGCCACAAATACTTATTTGAGTATTCAATCCATTATGGGAATTATCATGATGGTGGGTATCTCGGTGTCTTATGGTAATATTCTCATAGATCGAATTAATGCTTTGATGAATGAAGGATACGAAAAAATACAAGCAATCGTGGTTGGCTCAACCGATCGATTTAGACCAATACTCATGACGGCAGCCACCACCATTTTCGGATTGCTTCCTACAGCCATGGCAAATAGTCCCGGTACAGAGGCAAATGTTCCTTTAGCCATAGCCGTTATTGGGGGAACATTTACAGCCACTTTTCTCACCCTTTACATTATCCCGATTCTATATTTTCTTTTGTCCGGGGATAAAAATATCTCAAGTAAACAAGAATTGAAATATAAAACTGAACCCTCATGAATACATTAATCAATAAAATTATGACTTCGAAATTGCTTTTGAAAAGTATGATTATTACTGTGCTGATTTGTTCGTGCAAGCCTCAATTACAACAGGAACAAGAAGAAAGCAACATGGATAATAAAACTCAAAACGTAGAAGTCGTAAACCCAGTGCTCTATAAATTTACAGCAGATATATTAATTACAGGCACGACTGCCCCAAATCAAAAGGTGGTACTGTTCGCCATGGAAAGCGGCTTTGTTCGCGAAGTGCGCAAAGATATCGGTGACAAAGTTAAGAAAGGAGAGATTATCGCCGTACTTGACAATCCTGAATTACACAGGCAGAAGCAGAAATTAAAAGCAGAACTTAAGGCAAGAAAATCTACCTATGAGCGACTAAGGGATATTCATAAAAAAACTCCTGCTCTCACCTCAATTCAGCAAGTAGAAGATGCAGAGGCAGCATACCTTGGTGCAAAAGCAGCACTGGATGCAATAGAAGATCATATAAATTTTTTACGAGTCAAAGCTCCTTTTAGCGGAGTTGTTACACAAAGGCTTGTGGACCCAGGGGCATTAATTCAAAGTGGATTAACTGAAACGAACCCTCAGGGGATAGTTGAAATACAGGAAACTAATCCCATACGGATTGTTATTTCTTTGCCGGCCTCTGATGCAGTAAGTATTAAAAAAGACCAGAAAGTGACCGTAACTTTTCCGGAATTGTCTGGTAAATCATTTGAATCAAAAATAAGCAGAACTGCAAAATCTCTGGACCCATCTTCAAAAACTATGCGCGTAGAAGCTGATATAGCTAACCCAGACGGCGTGATAATGACCGGCATGTATGCTAAAGTGTTGTTGAGAATTGAAAGCCGGGAAAATGTGCTTTCATTGCCTGCGACATCACAAACCTTGTATAAAGACCAACCCTTTATCCTGATTGTAAAAGACAATAAAGTAGAACGGATTCCTTTGATAAAAGGACTTTCCAGCAAGGATTATTTCGAAGTATTAAATACCGGTATTAGCTCGTCGTCGCTAGTGATTGTGCAAGGTAAAAGGCTAGTAAAGCCAGGGCAAATAGTCAACCCAATACTAAAAGGAGAATAAGGATGAAAAATATAAATATAAAATTTGGATGGTCAAGCCCAATAATCATTTTGGTTTTTCTGTTTTACAGTTTCCAAGTAAGATCTCAAGAAATGCAGCCCATCAATTTAGAAAGCGTTTTGATGCTGGGAGGGGCAAATAATCTCACTATTCAAGAATATAAACAGCGACAAGATCTGGCACTTGCCAATCTATCCAGGGCAAAAGAATGGTGGCTGCCAAGTATCTATGCAGGAATCCAAACAAACCAGCTTTGGGGAGCATCCATGAATTCAGATGGCCGGTTTTTTCTGGATGTCAGTAGTGGGAATCTTTGGCTGGGTCTGGGATTAGAAGCGCATTGGAATTTTTCAGAGGGAATTAA
>CAYREN010000047.1:7890-19321 GCA_964423255.1 uncultured Roseivirgaceae bacterium
CAATTGGTAAATGTAGATTCGGTGTTGAGTCCATTAAATTTATTGTCCGATGCAGCTCTTCTTGACATTGGACTTGAATTGGATTCGGCATATAAAAACAGACCCGAATATGCTGCAATGGAATTAGATCTCAAATCCATCGAAGTAGAAAAAAAAACTGTAACAAGTGGACTATTTATTCCTGAATTGTGGTTAAATACCTACGGCTCAAATTTTGGAGATTTGAGTGGGTCTGTTCGCCCCATGCTTCCGGCAAAGTATCCTGATACAAAGCAACTTTACCCAACAGGTGCTTTGAATGTGTCGCTTATGTGGAAAGTACCAATAGGCAGGTTAATCTATGCTGGAGAATTGAAGCAATTCAATGCTCATATCACCATTGCCAAGACGCAAATGGAAGATCTTAGAACAATGGTAAATGAAGAAATTGTTACTGCAAGTGACGCATTGAGGGCTGCAAAAGAACAGATGGAAATAGCTTTTGAAGGGAGTCAATTTGCTGCTGAAGCATTGCAGCAAAGTATTCAAAGACAGGAGTTAGGGACAGTACGACCATTTGAAATTCTACAAATACAGGAGATGTTTATTAAAATCCAGATAGATTACATCGAGGCGGTATCTAGTTATAATAAAGCACAATATGCCTTGTTAGTTGCGACAGGGCAAATATTGTAGTTTATATAGAACTTTGAGAAAGGAAGACTAATTTAAATTTTAATCTACCAATGGCGCAATCTCTTCTGCCGAAATTATTCCAGAAGGTAGCTCAAGAATTCGGATATTGCGAAAGTGAACTTCAGCTCCTTCAGCCTCCAGACAGAGATAACCTTTTTTCCTACCTGAGTTTCTCAAGCCATTGACAAATTTGCCATTTACCGAAAGCTTTACTACTCCATCCACCGCTACAACTATATACTTATTCCATTCTCCTTTACCTTTGCACCTTTTTTCAATGGACTTACTTCTGGGGCCTCGAGGATTGTCTGGTGTAGCTGTCAAATCCATAGTAGGAAATAATTCTCCATGGACATAGTCGTCTGTTCTGTTGTGAATAGTTGACCATTCTAGCTCAAGCATTTGAACTTCTATTCCTTTCGTCAACCGTGTGTCTTCAAAGGGAGTCCCCTCACTCCAAATAAAAATCCCCGAATTACCTCCAGCCTCCATATGCCTCCATTCAATTTCTAAAATGAAGTTTTCATATTGACGATCAGATCTCATGACACCGATCGGATTGCCTGTACAAATAATCATATTGTCTTTTACAGACCATGTTTCCTTTGAAGTATTTACATCTACCCAATTCAATAAGTCCTTGCCATTGAACAAAGGTCTAAATTTTAGAAATTCTTGTTCCTGTCCAAAAAGGTTTAAATACCCCAAAGAAAGGACTGCAATTAGTAAAATTTGTTTCCAGTTAACATTTCGATAATTCATCATATTCTATAGTTATTAGTTTAATTGAAAAAATACTTGGTAGTAATTACAATGCCTGTACTTTGAACCTTTTCCGATACATTTCGAATGGGGACTCTCATACTTGAAATTTCAAGTCCCAGATTAAAGTTAGGTGCTCCGACATAGGCAATTTTTAATCCGGCAATTGTTGCAGTTCTATTCTGAACATGTACAAAATCCGGTAAAGATGAAATGTTATATGCCAATACTATTCCTAAAGGAACTTCAGTTCGACTGGCCAAATTCATATCTATCATACCCCCAATATTTAATAATGAAGTTGTTGAACCTCTTTCAAAACTTTCGCCAAAGCCTGTTTCAAAATCAAATTGAATCCCAAACATATCATTAAATCCATATGCATACCTTAATCCGATTGTACCATTTAGAGATGGGACTTGTTTAGAAATACTGGTAACAACACTATCCGTGATGATGTCAGAAATAAAATCTCCAATATTTATAAATATTCCATTATGGTTATTAACCTGTGCCGTGCCAGAGAGCATATATCTTTCGCCTTTTGCCAATTTAAAAAGCCACCCAAGTCGGGTGGAGGTAACTGAGCTTACTCCCTGGGTGAGCATACTCTGAAGTTCAGTACCTATTCTGGCTGTAACTCCAACTTTTATAAATATAGCAATCCAATCTTTTATTTTTTGCTGATATTCAAAGTTAAGGTCTGCAAACAATAATGTGCCTTCCAAACCGATCAAAGGTTCGCCATCTATCTCCAATATCACATTTTCAAATTTGCTTGAAAACGCAACGCCAAGGTTTGAACCGAAATTGGAATTAATAAAAGGTCCTGGAATACCATCGAAGTGAGTGAAGTAATGCCCATTTAATTGTGGATTGTTGTTTGTAAACTGATTTTGAGAATAGGCATCCACACAAAGAAAAATTGAAAATGCAATATACGAGAAAAGGAAATATTTAGTAGTAGAAGATAAATTCATAATAATGTTGATGGTTAGTTTAAGTTTTTAGCAAGCATAAAATACCAGGAAGCGGTTAATCTAAATGAGGTTGTCTTTATCCTGGGTATATAGGAATCATCCTGATCTAAATTACTTGCCAAATTCAGCAGGCCTTGTGAATAAGTGAAATCTATAACTAAGTTGTTGTTATTAACAGGAATTCTATATCCTATTCCAAATAACACGCCGAGGCCGACTTTTTTTAAATCACCAACTATTTCCTCCCTTTCATCTTCATTTTCGGCGTATAGTTTAAACGGAAATACAAACTCAAGTCCACTGGTAAATTGAAACCTTTTATTGTCTGAGATTATTTTTATCTTTATCGGTAAGGTAAAAAGCTGAAAATCAAAAGTGATACTGTCCTGGTATTGTCCTCGAGTAGAATCTAAAAAATTTAATTTTACTCCCGGATTTGCATATGCAAAAGAGAATGAAATAAAGAGATCTTCTTTTAATGGAAGGTCATATTTCAATCCAATTAAATATCCTGCTTTACTTTTATAAATTGAATTAGGGGGAGAATCTCCAGAAAAATTGCCCATGTAGGCCCCTCCATAAAGCCCAATAGCTGATTGTGCAAATAGATTTCCAGCTAAACAGCATATTATAAAAAATGTAAAAACGTATTTATATTTCATTAGCTTATTTTTTTAATATTTAAAATTAGGGAAAGCAGATCATTTATTATTATGCAAACACCGAGCTGTTTGACGATAACCTTAATTTGTAATTTTATACCATCCTCTCCACAAGATATTGTTTATATCTATATTATTATGTTACAATTTAATATCAAAAGTTGACAATCAATTTATTATTATAAATAATAGTAATTATTCCTTTTATCGCTCGTTAGAAAACTATTTCGATTAATTTTGAATACAATGAAATTTTCTATTTCAATATATTAATACTTTAAATCCTAAATGGTGCAAGGTGTAAAACATGTAATTTTTGTTAAAAATTTTCTTATTTACCCTATAAGCAAACTTTTTCCAATAGCAATTATATTTTTCTTTTTAGTTCCCAAAACCCATGCTCAAGAAGAAAATGATTATGAAGAAAAACTTCCTTTGGTTCATAAAAATGATTCTTCAGGTTTAGTAGAGATAAATGTTAAAAACCTGAAGTTTACTCCATTTCTTGCACCAGCAGTGTCACCAGAGGTTGGTGTAATGTTGGTTGGTGGTGGTTTGGTATCTTTTAAAATTGACAAGAATAGTAAAATACTTCAACGGTCTTCTATCCCGTTTTCATTTGGCTACAGCACCAATGGGTCCTCAAATTTTAATGTAAGACCATCTCTATTTTTTAAGAATGATAAAAATAGAGTTTCTGGTGATATATGGATGAAAGACATGCCGGACAATTATTGGGGAGTAGGCTATCAATCAGCCAGAAGTCCTTCAAAACCTGACTCCACTACAAGCTACAGACGAAATTGGTGGCAATTATATCTTAAATATGTGTATCAGTTTAAGAATAATTTTTTTGCAGGAATTTTATTTGATTACAATCAAACTAAAGCCACAGATCTAAGTTTGGCGATGCGTGAAGATGAACACATTAGAAAATTTGGAACATTTATAAGAAATTGGTCTGCTGGATTATTGTTGCAATACGACACAAGGGATCTCACCATCAATGCATACAAGGGGATGTTTGTTGAAATGAGCTCCAATTTTTATTTATCTGAAGGCTTACAAAAGCAAAATTATCAGATTGTCATCATTGACTACCGACAATATCTAAAAATTGTTCGTCCAGGTAGAACGCTGGCCTGGCAGGTGAAAACAAGGATAGCAAATGATGATGTCCCATGGACAGAGATGTCTCAACTGGGTACACCTTTTGACTTGAGAGGATATCGCTGGGGTAGATATCGCGACAAGGACATGGTGTTTGGAATAGTAGAATATCGTCATATGTTTATGAGAAAAACTCCTAGAAAAGATGGGAATATGATGTCGAGATTTGGGCTGGTAACTTGGTTAGCGACTGGGTCTGTGGCCAATAATTTTACAGAATTAACCAATTGGCTGCCCAATGCTGGAGTTGGTTTAAGATTTGAAGTTCAAAAAAGAATGAATGCCAGATTTGATTTTGGGATCGGAGATGACACCGCCGCTTTCTACATTAGTTTTAATGAAGCTTTTTAGTTTTTGACAATCACCCCTTGAATTTAACCATATTACAAAGTATATTCAGATGTACATATTTAAATGTATAATTCCACATTAATTATTGCATATTTCGAAATATACTGTACGATTTATTAAAGAGTAACTAATTGACAATTTGAGTGTTGTGACTCTTATTGTTGTGATGTTAAGATAATTTTTAACATTCATAGACTAATGCCATTAAGCTAAGAGATTATATTAATTTCTTCTTGAATACGCGATTTACATGGATATTCTTTGAATAAACTTAATCAGGTACTTTTCTACTTTTTTTCAGATTAAATGTAGTATCTCTCTCCTAAGGTTTTTTAATTAAGAGCGCGCATATGTCCGATTAATGAATTTCAGGTAATTGTAATGTGAATCCATCCATAGCCAAAACCCTCTGTCCTATCCATGTCTTGATTTTAGCGCCTTGAAAATAAATTATAGCAATTATTCTACTGAGCCTTTTGAAGACCTTTAAAGCACCTACTTATGAGGGCTTCGTTTAATATCTTATATATTCAGAATCTCAATGAAATATACCTTGCCTAAATGGCATTAATATCATATTTATAATAGTTCCTTACCAATTAAAAAATTATTATTGAGTTTTAATTTGTTCAATTATCTTATACCCAATTACTAACAATTTTTTAATATCCTTCTATATTGCCATTTTCCTATTAAAAAATATTTACGATATTTATCTTTCAGCGTTCCCAAATAAGTAATGAGACCAGATAAAATGAAAGCGGCAAAAATGAAAGCTGGAAATTACTGTGCATATCAAGAACGAACCCAACAAAAAGTAAGAGACAAACTCTATAGCCTGGGATTATACAGAGATGAAGTTGAAGATGTTCTTACAGAATTGATTAGTGAAAATTTTGTAAATGAAGAGCGATTTGCAAAATCTTTTGCAAGAGGAAAATTTAACTTAAAAAAATGGGGGAAGCGGAAAATAATTTTTGAATTAAAAAAAAGAAATTTATCTCCTTACTGTATTGACCAGGCGATAAAAGAAATATCTGATGAAGCCTACGAAAAAATGATATTCCAAATTATTGAAAATAAAATGAGTTATTTGCCTGAAGTTGGATATACGACTAAAAATAGAATTATAAAGTATCTTATTGGAAAAGGCTTTGAAACAGAGATAGCCTGGACAATATTAAATAGTTATTTGAAGTCAGAAGAATAATGATTTCTGATAGATTTTAACTAGAATTGACTAATTGAAAATAATATCACTTTCTTCGTAATATTCTGTTAAAAGATTTTCAACAACCTTTCTCACAGGTAATATTTCGTGTACAAAGTCAATCGAAGGACCGGCACACCATACATTTTGATGTGTATTACTAAATGCCGCTTTTTTTAAAGACTTCATTCCTCTATAGAATGTTAGCATTTTAGCCAATTTTTTAATTCTCCGATTTTTATTTAAGTATTGCTCTAATGAATTTTGTTTTGTGCCTATTTTTTGCACATATGGAGTATTTATAATTGTACATGGTGACCCGCTTAATTTTGTGGTTGTCACAATATCCTTAGAGGAGTAGTGAATACATGCTTTTTTATATTCATTAGAAACTGGAGACTCTTCAGTTGCAATAAACGGGCTGCCAATTGAAACTCCACAAGCACCTTCTTCTAATTTTTCTGCCAACTGTTTTCCATGTCCAACACCCCCAGCAGAGATAATTGGCAAATCAGTTACTGATTGAAGTTTCATAATGAGATCCGCGCTACTCAAGTTCCCAGCATGGCCACCAGCATTTTTATTTACTGCAATCAATGCATCAGGTTTTTGATTGGAAACCTTTTCACCATATTTTTCATCAACAACATCACAAAAGACCAGTATTCCATTTCCATGGCATTCTCTGATTATTTTTGATGGATTACCCAAAGAAGTAATTACATAGTCAACTTTGTATTTTAGACATGAATTTAATTGCTCCTTCAATCGAACATTTGATTTGTTAGCAATGAGATTTATGCCAAATGGCCCAATAGATTTCTCTTTTATTTTTTCCAATGCTTTTCTAAATTCTTTATCAGATCTATAATTTAGAGCGGGAATTGCACCTGTAATTCCTGCTTTTGAAGCTTCTACAATCATATTCACATTAGAAACCAAAAACATTGGTGCTAGAATAATTGGATATCGAATACCTAATAATTTTGAGAAGGGAGTAATTAATTGAGGGAGATATGACAACGCTCTATTTTATATTATGTCGCTTATGTTTTGCTGGTTGCCAAGGCTGAGCTGGTGGTCTCGTGCAAGAGATGGTAAAGGATAAAAAGAGTATAAATATTATTAATTTTTTCATTATTGTTTGATCAAAGGATTAGTAAACAATTGATGATATTATAATTAAATATCAAATTTTGAAAGTAATTACGTTTAATAAAGTTAACGTACCGATTAACAATTACATTGTTTAAAAAGCAAATTCAAAAAAAATAAATATTGAATGATAATTTATACTAGAGATTCATCAATATGGTACTTACAGAAATTCTTTTTTTATAATTTTCATTAAAAAAAACATATTTTATTATTCCTTTTTTGCTAATAATATATGTGGCAGGAACTGGTAAATTGGTACCATTATCACCATTAAAATCATCCAACTTAATACCCCAAATTTTGAAGTTGGTATTTTTAGTTTTACTAACTGCATAATTTACTTTGTAGGCTTTCATAATGCTCATATCTGTATCAGAAATAATACGTAAACAATTGTTAATCTTATTTGAAGTTTCGTCCACATATTCCATTATTTCTGGAGTTACAGCTACTACGGCAGCCCCCTTGTCCTTAATTAATTCCAGTGAATCACTTAGTTCTTCCAACTGCCGATTGCAATATTTACACCAATGACCTCGATAAAACATAAGTACAACTGGTCCTTTCTTGAGCTGGTTTTCTAAATTAAAAGTATTATTGAATTGATCAATTGCTATAAATTTTGGAGCTTTATCACCTGCTGACAATCCTTGTAGAGCATCATCCTTCTGGATAAAAGACAATGAAAGGAATAATATAAACGAGTAATATATAATTGGTTTAACGATTGTCATAATTTGATTTATTTTTAACATCAAATTTCAATAATTTTAAATGAAGAGCCTGTCGCATTTCTGACAGTTACTATTCCTATAATTGTGAAGTATTTAAATTAAACTTTCAAATCAGTACAACTGGATAACACGAAAATAATAATGGGAAAAATAAAAACATCCTTTTTTTGTCAAAATTGTGGGGCGCAATCGCCGAAATGGGTAGGTAAATGTCCAAGTTGTAATGAGTGGAATACATTTGTTGAGGAAATATTAGTCAAGAGCGAAATTCAGGAGGAATGGGTGGAAGAAAAACAAAAAAAAGTTTCTGTATCAAAGCCAATTTTAATAGATGAAATAAAACTTGATAAGGAACAGCGAGTAAATACCAACGACCAAGAACTTGATAGAGTGCTCGGGGGAGGTTTGGTTAAAGGCTCATTAGTCCTTATTGGAGGGGAACCTGGAATTGGCAAATCAACATTGATGTTGCAAATAGCGCTGGGGTTAGATTCAAATAAAATACTATATGTTTCTGGTGAAGAAAGTGAGCAGCAGATCAAAATGAGGGCTCAAAGAATTGGGAAGCAATCACATACACTTTTTATTCACACGGAGACAAACCTCAATTCCATTTTCAATCAGATAAAATCTTTAAAACCTTCAATTTTAATTATTGATTCGATTCAAACAATGTCAACTGACAAAATTGAAGCTGCCCCGGGGAGTGTTTCACAAGTTCGTCAATGTGCGAGTGAGCTATTAAAATTTGCTAAGAAAACAGATACTCCAGTATTTTTAATTGGACATATTACAAAAGAAGGAGCGCTGGCAGGTCCAAAAATTCTAGAACATATGGTTGATACAGTTATACAATTTGAAGGTGATCGACATTTGAGTTATAGAATTTTAAGGACAACTAAAAACAGATTTGGATCTACATCAGAACTTGGTATTTATGAAATGCAAAGTAATGGCTTGAGGCAAGTTTCTAATCCCTCCGAGATCCTTATTTCTCAAAGAGAAAATGAGTTAAGCGGAATTTCTATTGGCGCAACGCTTGAAGGAAATCGCCCACTTTTGATTGAGATTCAATCTTTGGTTTCTCCAGCAGCCTATGGTACACCCCAACGAAGTTCTACAGGTTTTGACTCCAAAAGGCTTAACATGTTATTGGCTGTATTGGAAAAAAGAGGAGGTTATAGACTGGGATTGCAAGATGTGTTTCTGAATATTGCTGGAGGGTTGAGAATTGATGATCCAGCTATTGATTTGGCGGTCGCTGTTTCAATTATTTCTTCATTGGAAGATATTCCAATTCCTAAAAAGACATGCTTTGCTGCTGAGATTGGCCTCGCCGGAGAAATCCGTGCAGTCAATAGAATAGAAAACAGGATAATGGAAGCTGAAAAACTTGGTTTTGAAGAGATATATATTTCTGGGTATAATTCAAAGGGTTTGAATCATTCAAAAATTAACATGGAAATAAAACAATTTACCAAATTGGATGCGGTTCTTTCATCAATAATGCAATAAATATAAATTATGAAAATTAAAGTTCCTCATACTCTTGTACTCCTTTTTGGTATGATGGTATTTGCTTTGTTTTTAACATATGTTCTCCCTCAGGGAAAATTTGAAACCATGGAAAATGAGCATGGCCAATCAGTGATAATCCCAGATAGTTATGAAAATTTTTCTGAGAAATCTTTCTTGAGCATTTGGAGTTTGTTTTCTGTCTTACCAAGGGCATTTTCTGATAGTCAGGGAATTATATTTTTTATTTTTATCATCGGAGGTGCCTTAGCTGTAATAAAATCCACAGGAATGATTGATGCTTTTCTAGGTAAAATGCTTAATAAATTTGGCAATCAACCCCAACTTCTGATTATTGGATCAATGTTTGTTTTCGCTGTTGGATCCAGCACACTTGGCATGGCCGAGGAATACCTTCCTTTTATTTCTGTGCTAATTGTCCTTTGCCTTGGAATGAAAATGGATGCTTTATCGGCGGTGGGAATCATGGTTGTAGGATATGGAGTTGGCTATGGTGTAGCAGCAATCAATCCATTTACTGTAATGATTGCGCAAGATATTGCAGAGGTACCGCCTACCTCCGGTATAGGTTACAGAATTATATTGTTCATCCCTTTTTTCTTGCTGGGATGGCACCATGTTCAGAAATATGCAATGGGAGTTAGGCAAGATTCTTCCAAAAGTCTAATAACTAAGGTTAATAACCCAATCAAAAATGATACATTGGATGTGGACTTTACCAAAATGCATTTAGCCATTTTAATTATCACAATATTTGCCTTGGCTTTAATTATTTATGGGATTTCAGTCTGGAATTGGTACCTAACTGAACTTGGAGCTGTTTTTTTCGGATTGACTGTTTTAGTAATTATTGTCAACAAGATAAACCCAAGCAAAGCTGCAACAATATTCGGAGTTGGAGCAAGTGAATTAACTTTAACAGCTTTAATGATAGGTTTTGCCAGGTCGATAGCATTAATTTTAGAAGATGGTCAGGTCATGCATACAGTAATAAATGAGTTATCCATTCCATTGCAAAAAGTAGGTCCTGAAATTGCAGCGGTAGGTATGTATATGATTCAGAGTACTATGAATCTATTTGTACCATCGGGAAGTGGACAAGCATATGTAACAATGCCGCTTATGGCGCCAATCGCTGATCTAACAGGATTATCAAGGCAAATTGCTGTTTTGGCCTATCAATTTGGCGATGGTTTTACAAATATGCTTGTACCTACAAATGCAGTTCTGATGGGAATAATTGGTATTGCAGGTGTCCCATATGATAAATGGTTTAAATTCATTGTCCCATTAATGATTAAATTTTGGATAATTGGTTCCCTGGCTTTAGTGGTAGCAGTTTGGTTTGGTTATAGTTAGATTTATATTAATAAGCAATTTAGAAAACATGGTTTTCTCATATACCAATTATTTAAATATTAGAACCATATGTGCTGCTATGTACAAAATTTGAATTTGAACTTAAAATAGTACAATTCTACTTTTGGCATTTGCGAAATTATTTATGTACTTTCGAGTAAAATCAAAAATTAATACTATTAAAATTGACTAAAATGAAAAACCTCGCACTGATTCTTGCAATAACCTTTTGTGTTTCAGCAGTAAATGTAGCCACAGCGCAACTCACAAAGAAGGAAAAAAAGGAATGGAAGAAGAAACTTAAAAAAACTTCCCCAGAGCAATTTAAAAGAATGTATGACGAAAATTCATCATTAAAATCTGAAGTTAGTAGCATTCAAGGTCAGCTATCAAGCCTTCAGTCTTCAATGGGATCAAAAGATGCAAAAATTGCAGAACTAACTGAACAAAATAGAAAAATGGAAGCACAGGTAAATGCTGCTAAAAAGGCAATTGCTAAAGCTAAACAAGAGTCCGTATCTAAGCCTTCTGGATCTGTAGTTTCCGATGATGGCGTAGTTTTCAAAGTTCAAATAGGAGCTTTTAGGAACAAAGATCTATCAAAATACTTTGAAAACAATGAAAATTTTGGAGGTGAAACTGATGCCGATGGTGTTCAAAAAATTACTCTTGGTAAATTTAGAGATTATTGGGAAGGCGATACATTCAAGAAGTATTTGAGAGAAATGGGAGTGAATGATGCATGGATTGTTCCTTATAAAGATGGTACAAGAGTTGCAATGAAAGACGTTCTCGAAGGTGTTGTACAATAAAAACAATTAAACTAGTAAATAA
>CAYREN010000048.1:0-19246 GCA_964423255.1 uncultured Roseivirgaceae bacterium
GTTTTATCTTTTTTCGGTGCACAAGAAAAAATTAAAAGAATCAGAGAAAAAACAATAGTCGATTTCAGGAATTTGCCAGTAATTATTGTCATCTGTTTATATTTATTGGAAAGGAATAGAAAATTGATATTGAACTAAATTAATCATATAAATGTATGATCGGGAAACAGTAATTTCATTTACAAGAATATGGTTTTTATTATCAAGTGGCAAATGGGGGTTAAATATTTCGAGCTTTGCTTTTTTATTTAAAAAAAAAGACACTTAGTATCAAATTTTTTATAAACTTCAAATGTCTTTTATAAAAAATCAGTTCCATGACATATCTTGAAGGGTAAAGCAAACATCAAGTTCAACTGCAAAAACCTAGGTGAGCATGTCTTTCCCCGGATACCGGAAATTCTAAATTTAATACATTGAGACCGATAGTTTATTTTCTTATTTTAATTACATTTTTAATTACTTTGTGCAAAAGAAAAGCAGTAGAACAAAGGTCTATTATCCAAAAAACTTCAAAATACAAAATGCTGAATCACGAAAATTTTAAAACAACCTTAGACGGCAAAAATATTGGCCTGTACAATCTCGAAAATCGGAATGGTATGATTGTGCAAATCACTAATTATGGAGGGAAAATTGTCTCAATTATTGTCCCAGACGTCCAAGGTGATTTTGACGATGTGGTTACCGGCTATGACAATATTGAAGGTTATATTAATGGAGATAATTCTTTTGGAGCAACCATAGGAAGGTATGGAAATCGAATCGCAAATGGTAGATTTACTTTAGACGGGAAGGAATACAAACTCGCGCAAAATACTGGACAAAACCACCTGCATGGAGGATTAAAAAATTTTAGCAATACGGTATGGGATGTAATTAACGAAAAATCTGATAAGCAAAAATTAACCCTTCATTATCTCAGCAAAGACGGGGAAGAAGGTTATCCTGGAAATCTGGATGTTAGAGTAGTCTATTCGCTCACCGATAAAAACGAGCTGGTGATAGATTACTTCGCCACTACAGATAAAACAACAATCGTAAACCTCACCAATCATTCTTACTTTAATCTGGCCGGCGGGAATTTTGAACCTGTTTATGAGCATGAATTGAAAATTATCGCCGATCAATTTGTCCCCGGCAATAAAGAATTAATTCCTTTGGGAGAACTTTGGGATGTAGAAAACACACCAATGGACTTTACTGCATTTACTCAAATTGGAAAGCGAATCAATGAAAATTACGAGCAAATAATAATTGGTGGAGGATATGATCATACCTATGTTTTGAATAATCGACAAGGCGAATTAGTTAAGTATGCTGAAGTTTACGAACCATCAACCGGACGCACCATGGAATGTTGGACAACTGAGCCCGGAGTTCAACTTTATACTGCCAATCATTTTGATGGTACTAATGCTGGGAAAAATGATATTAAATATCCAAGACATGGCGCATTCTGCCTGGAAACTCAGCACTATCCGGACTCTCCAAATCAGCCCCAATTTCCATCTACTAAATTAACACCGGATGTATTTTACAAAACTACCTCAATTTATAAATTTGGTGTCCGATAAATGAATTCTAAAAACTTGTACAATGAGCAATCCAAAGATAAATCCTCCACAGCAAAAAATAGATATAATAATTGAAAGTCTTGGTGCCATTTGTATTATCTATTTGGCAGCTCAATTGATTGTTGAATACCTTGGGTTAAATGACAAAATCCCCACACATTTTGGATCCGATGGCATGCCTAATGCATGGGGAAATAAATCCTCCTTGCTCATTCCGCCAACAATTGCCTTGACATTGTATGCAGGATTAACAATATTGAATCGTTTCCCACATTTATTTAATTTCCCACTAACAATAACAGAACAAAATGCTGAACGTCAATATCAATATGCAAAGACGATGGTCAGTGTTTTGAAATTATCAATTATTGTCACATTCACCTATATTCAAATACAAACTATTAACGTTGCAAAAGAGACAAATTTAGGGCTGGGGTCTTATTTTATAAGTCTAATAGTTATTGGATCTTTTCTGCCAATTATTATTTATTTTATTATAGCATTAAAAAACAAATGATTTTCCTCACCGATGACTATCAAAACCCTCCATCATACTGAGGTAACTTTCAAATCTTGATATGGAGATTTCACCATTTTCAACAGCGTCGATTACTGCACATTTTGGCTCATGGGTGTGTGTACAATTATGAAATTTGCATTTCCCAAAAAGGTCACGCATCTCAGGAAAAAAATGACTTATCTCTTCATTATAAATATCCATTAACCCGAGTTCTTTAATTCCCGGGGTATCAATTACAAATGTTTGTTTGCCTATTTCAAACATTTCTGCAAATGTGGTAGTATGGGTACCCTTGTTGGCAAAAGTAGATACTTCTGCTGTGACCTGATTTATTTCGGGTGAAAGCAGATTGAGGATGGTTGATTTTCCCACACCGGAATGACCTGCAACAAGGGAAATATTTCCAAAAAGTTTCTTTTTAAATATTTCTATGTTTTCACCAGTCTTAGCTGATACCACGATAAAATCAACATTTATCTTTTTATACAATAATTCTAATTCTTTGGCATAATTTATTTCCGTTTCGCCCCACATATCAGTTTTATTAAATACCAATAATGATGGAATTCTAAAAGATTCAGATGCTATTAAAAAACGATCTATAAATCCAAGGGAAGTTCTCGGAAAGGATATTGTAGCTACAACGACTGCCAAATCTATATTACTGGCCAGGATATGACCAAGAGCAGCCTTTTTAATCGACTTACGTATGAGGTAATTTTTTCTGGGTAAAATAGTATGAATTACTCCTTGTCCATCTTTTTCAATATCATACTGCACCCAATCACCAACAGATACAGGATTGGTCACTCTCAATCCTTTGATTTTCAATTTACCTCTCACACGACAATTTATTTTATCGCCATTATTTGTTTTCACATCATACCATGACCCTGTAGAT
This sequence comes from uncultured Roseivirgaceae bacterium, assembly GCA_964423255.1. GTDB lineage: Bacteria > Bacteroidota > Bacteroidia > Cytophagales > Cyclobacteriaceae > JAAUQL01. Next base: position 2,999 of record CAYREN010000048.1, read on the forward strand.
TTTACAACCAATCCTTCCATCAATCGAGATATTTATTCAAAGAATTTATAATCGTTTCAGTAGCTCCAACATTATCAGTTACGTAACCTGAACTTAGTTTTGAGACCTTATTGTGATAAGTTTCATCAAGAATTAATCTCTTCAATATAATCCCCAATTCCTGGGCATTTGACACTTCAAAGGCTCCACCAAGTTTTAACAAATCAATAGCCTCCTGATATTTATTGTTACCTTTTGCCTTACCAAAAATTAACGGCAAACCGAAAGTTGCTGCCTCTAAAATATTGTGAAGTCCATCGCCAAAAGATCCACCAACGTAGGCGATATCTCCATATTGGTACAAGGATGAAAGCAATCCAATATTATCTACAATAAGCACCTTGGCATTCACAAGTTTCTTGCGATTTGGGTTGGAGTACAATTGATAATTAACATTTATTCCTTTAACTAGTTTATTAATTTTATCTACTCCTATTTCGTGTGGTGCTATAATAACTTTTATTGGATTATCTAAATCATTTATAAAGGGAAGAAGCACATCCATATCTGCAGGCCAACTGCTACCAATTACTAGCACCTTTTCATTGCCTTTGAAAATCTCTGCAATTTCATTTCTTTCAGGATTACTGCAAATTTCCTTTACTCTGTCAAATCTTGTATCACCCGAAATTGTTACATTATCAAATCCTAACTTTTTCAACAATTGAGCTGATACATTATTTTGCACAAAAAAGTGATTGAAGCAAAAAAGCATTCTACGAGAAAAGCCGCCATTTTTTTTGAAGAATTGTTGCTCCTTTCTGAATAATGCCGAAACAGAAAACACAGGAATGCCTTTTTTCTTTAGCTCTGAAAGATAATGATGCCAAAATTCATACTTAATAAATATGGCTATGCTCGGCTTGAGTACCTCAATAAATCTTTGAGCGTTTTTTTTACTATCAAAAGGTAGATAACCAATGTAATCGGCGTCTTTATAACTCTTCATAACCTCAAATCCTGAGGAAGAAAAAAATGTGACCACTATTTTATTTTTCGGGTACTGCCTTTTTATCAGCTCTATTAAAGGCCTTCCTTGTTCAAATTCTCCAAGCGATGCACAATGAATCCATATCCTTTTACCAGCAGTAGTAAAATCTAATAAGTCTTTTTCCCAGTTTAATCTGCCCTCAATCATCAATTTGGCTTTTTTGTGAAATGGGCTTATCAATCGAAGTAAGATCGGAAAACTAAAAAGAGCGATATCGTATATTCTCTGTTTCAAATATTGGGATTTATACAAAAATAAAAAACCCTCTGCAATGAGAGGGTTTTGAATTAAATATCTGAAATTAAATCAATAATATATTAGTGAGTTGCAAGATATTCAGCAACGCTTTCTCTTGTTTCTTTCATGGTATCTTTTCCTTGTTGCCAGTTAGCAGGACATACTTCGCCGTGCTCTTCTACAAATTGCCAGGCATCAACGATTCGTAAAGTATCATCAATATTTCTACCTAATGGAAGATAATTAATGTACTCGTGGCGCACAATCCCTTGCTTGTCAATAAGAAAAGTGCCTCTAAAAGCAAGTGGCTCTCCTTCAAAAAACAACTCCCCTTTTTCATCATAATCCCAGTCACCTCCAAGAACACCATAGTTTGAGGCAATGGTTTTGGATGCATCTGCTACCAATGGATAAGTAACACCTTGAATTCCACCTTGCTTTTTTGGCGTGTGCAACCAAGCCAAATGCGAGTTGTGTGTATCTGTTGATACACCGATTACCGCTACATTTCTTTTTTCGAACTCAGGTAAAAGTTCCTGAAATGCCAGAATTTCTGTCGGGCAAACAAAAGTAAAATCCTTAGGATAAAAGAATAATATAATTTCTTGCTTTCCGATGTAATCTTCTAATGAAAAATCTTTGATAACCTCAGTGCCATTTAAAACGGCAGGAGAGGTAAACAATGGTGCTTTTTTTGCGACTAATGACATAATTTTAAAATTAAATGTGTGAATTTATGAAATGGTAATTCCCTTTGCGGGATTAATTTTTTCTCCTTTTATCTGAAGCTTGAAGTCAGTAATATTTAAATTACTAAAGTTCTTTTTGCTTAAATAAGCCATCATTATATTTTTTAGCTCTTCATCCTCAAAATCCAAAATTTCATTGGTATTGGATATATAAATATGGTTGTGATTGTCAGTTCTGGCATCATATCTCATGGTTCCTTGAGGAGTGGATACTTTGTTTATCAATCTATTTTCTACAAATGCTTCCAAAGTTTTATAAACAGTTGCCAGGGTAATGGATGGATTATTCTCTTTTACCAAATCAAAAACCTGCTCTGCTGTCGGATGATTGTCTGAGTTAAATACAGCCTGATAAACCACAATCCGTTGATGTGTTACTTTCAATCCCTTTTCAGAAATTGCAAATTTTGCAATATCCAGCATTTTTAACATTATATAATAATAATTATTAAATAGTAATTTTTATTATACAATAATAATTATTACGATAAAGTATTCCAAAGGTTTCAACATTTTTTTTTATAAGCCTGGCAGTACATTTGCAATACAATGTATGGTTTTGGGTTATTTGATAAGTTACAATAGCAATAAGCTGTGTATTCATTGTTGAATTTTTTTTAAAAGTTGGCTAAATATTTTTGGAGATGAAAAAGTTTAATTCGGTTGTATTATCATTCATATTATTAGTATCCGTATTATTTGGCGTAAATGCACAAAGCACAAATTTTGATGCATTTCTTGGGGCTGGTGCAGAAGACGCTTCAAAGTTGGTAAAAAGTTATATGGAACCACTTATTGTTGGATTTTCCTATGGCATGTCAAACTCCTGGTACAACACAGCCAAAACACATAAAACACTTGGCTTTGACCTTACCATAACTGCAAATATGACCTCTATTCCGTCATCAAAAGAATATTTTACGTTTGACCCCTCTAATTATTCCAATGTCGCCAGTACAGGAGAAACAAATAGAATCCCCACCATCATGGGGTCTGAAAATGGAAATGGCGCGCAACTCACATTTTCCTACATTGAAGAAAATACTGGTGAAACAATAAATGGGACTTTTGAACCAACAGGATTAGGGCTCAAGGAAAAATATGGATATAATGTTGTACCCTCGCCGATGGTTCAATTGGGGATTGGCACTTTTAAAAACACAGATATAATAATAAGATACACTCCGGAAATAACTTATGGAGAGTTCAAAACAAGTGTTTTCGGCATGGGAATAAAGCATGATATAAAGCAATGGATTCCCGGACTAAAAAGAGTGCCTATCAATATATCTATCCTTGGGGCTTTTAGTGGGCTTAACAACTCATTTGATATGTCAGATTTAGAATTGGAGGGAGAAAACCAACAAGCAGTATTCAATATAAATAATTGGACAGTTCAGGGAATAGTCTCCAAAAAAATATCAATACTTACTTTATATGGAGCTTTTGGCTACAGTAGTGTAACTTCTACCTTGGCAATGAACGGAACTTATATTGTCGAGGATGAGACAGACCCAACGCTTGATTTTTCTGTTACAGATCCAATTGATATTACCTACAAAGAAAATTCGTGGAGAGCGACAGCAGGCCTAAGGCTCAAATTTGGATTTTTCACACTTCATGGTGATTATACATATCAGAAGTATTCCATAGTATCAGCAGGCGTTGGATTTAGTTTCAATTAGCCAAATAAAATCAATTGTTTCACCCTTTCATGTTTTTTTTCAAGCCTTCCTATTCTATCAATAATATATATTGAAATTTCTATAAAATTCTATTTCTTCCATCTGTGGTCATTCCTATTAAATAAAGAAATGTTCCCATTTAGGATTTGTGAAATCTTATTACATTTGTGATTCAATAGTATAGAATTTACTAATACTTCTAAAATACATCGCATGGCATTTGACATAGAAATGATTAAAGCTGTCTATTCACAAATGAAAGAACGAATAGATACTGCTAAAAAAGTACTAAAAAAGCCATTTACACTGACAGAAAAAATCCTGTATAGTCACTTATTTGATCAAGAATCCTTGATAGAATTTACAAGAGGTGTCTCATATGTTGATTTCGCACCAGATCGTGTTGCGATGCAAGACGCCACAGCTCAAATGGCTTTATTGCAATTCATGCAAGCTGGGAAGTCAAAAACTGCTGTCCCCAGTACTGTACACGCAGATCATTTAATTTTAGCCAAGCATGGCGCAACACAAGATTTGCAAGATTCCATCAATAGAAACAATGAGGTTTTCAATTTTCTATCGACTGTTACCAATAAATATGGAATTGGATTTTGGAAGCCAGGTGCTGGAATAATTCATCAGGTGGTTTTAGAAAATTATGCTTTCCCAGGAGGTATGATGATTGGTACAGATTCTCATACAGTTAATGCAGGAGGATTAGGTATGGTTGCTATTGGTGTTGGAGGTGCTGATGCTGTAGATGTGATGGCAGATATGCCATGGGAATTGAAATTCCCAAAACTCATAGGAATAAAATTAACAGGTAAATTGAGTGGCTGGGTTTCGGCAAAAGATGTAATTCTTAAGGTAGCAGGTATTCTTACTGTAAAAGGTGGAACCGGATGCATAGTGGAATATTTTGGTGATGGTGCCAAATCATTGTCATGTACAGGCAAAGGAACTATTTGTAATATGGGTGCTGAAATCGGAGCCACAACATCCACATTTGGATACGATGAATCTATGGAAAGATATTTGCAAGCTACCGGAAGAGATGATGTAGCGGATGCTGCAAATTTGGTCGCCGAACATTTAACTGGAGATGCCGAAGTGTATGAAAACCCGGAAAAATACTTTGATCAAATTATTGAAATAAATCTTTCTGAACTTGAGCCATATTTAAATGGTCCATTTACCCCGGACAGGGCAACACCAATTTCGAAAATGGCTGAGGAAGCAGAAAAAAATGGCTGGCCAACTAAAGTGGAGGTCGGGTTAATCGGATCGTGTACAAATTCTTCATACGAAGATATTTCAAGAGCAGCTTCTCTTGCCAAACAAGCTATTAATAAAAACCTGAAAGCACAATCTAAGTTTACAATTACTCCAGGCTCAGAGCAAGTACGATATACAATAGAGCGTGATGGATTTATTGGCACATTTGAAAAAATTGGAGCCAGCGTATTTGCAAATGCTTGTGGACCATGTATTGGACAATGGGACAGAGCCGGTGCCAGTAAAGGAGAGAAAAATACCATAGTTCATTCGTTTAATAGAAATTTTGCTAAAAGAGCTGATGGCAATCCAAATACTTATGCTTTTGTTGGATCACCGGAATTGGTAACAGCATTAGCTATTGCAGGGAATCTTACTTTTAATCCATTAAAAGATAAGCTAACCAATGAAAATGGTGAAAAAGTGCTTCTCGATCCTCCAACTGGACATGAGCTGCCGGAGAAGGGATTTGCAGTCGAAGACGCAGGATATCAAGCTCCGGAAAATGATGGAAATAATGTAGAAGTGGTTGTTAACCCGGAGTCCAAGAGGTTGCAATTATTAACTCCTTTTGAGCCATGGGATGGTAATAATATTAATGGATTAAAACTATTGATAAAAGCCAAAGGGAAATGTACAACAGATCATATATCTATGGCTGGGCCATGGTTGCAATACAGAGGTCATCTTGATAATATATCAAACAATATGCTTATCGGCGCTGAGAATTATTTTAACGGTGCTACAGATCTTGTAAAAAATCAATTGACAGGTGATTACGGAAAAGTTCCTGATGTTCAAAGAAATTATAAAGCAAATGGAATTTCCAGCATAGTTGTAGGAGATCATAATTATGGTGAGGGAAGCTCAAGAGAACATGCTGCCATGGAGCCCAGACACCTTGGCGTAAAAGTTGTATTGACAAAATCTTTTGCCAGAATCCATGAAACAAATCTCAAAAAACAAGGCATGCTCGCCTTGACGTTTGACACTGAGTCAGATTACGATAAAATCCTGGAGGATGATTTTATAGATATTGCTAATTTGAATAAATTCAAACCTGGAGATGCTATAACTCTTGTATTAAATCATGACGATGGCTCAAGAGAAGAGATTAAGACAAATCACACTTACAATGAAAACCAGATAGAATGGTTTAAGGCAGGTTCGGCTTTAAATTTAATAAAGCAACAGCAGTAATATCTATTATTAGAAATTGAATAGTTACGTTTCGGATATTGCCAACAGGCATCCTCCGGAATGTAATTTATACAAGTCAGATAAGTCAATAGTTTTCCCATCTAAAAGATTCTGAAGAGGCAATGCAAATTTCAAATTGAATTGCTCATTTTTATAAAAATTTGTGTTGAATAAAATTATAGCCGTTTTACTTCTGCTTTTTTTCATAAAACCCAGCACCTTTCTATTATCGGTTTCCAACAGACTAACACCAATGCCATCAAATATCCAGGGATGATGGCTAGTTATATCTTTAATTTTCAAAATAAATGAAATTATGTTATTACTCGTATCCCAATTTAATTTATGCTTATAAAACAATGCCAACGGCTGACCTGAAAGCAAATCAATATCTCTTTTTTTGAAATTCAGCCCTGTATTCACCGGCAAATATTCGTTTAGTTCAAATCCATTATGAATAAATGGAATGGCATTTGGCAAAAGTTTGAATAATAACCAGGCAGATTTTTTCTTTTCAGCCAAATTAAAACCATACCTAGGCGTATTGTGTGTTTCTGTAGTACCAAAAAAAGGCAAGGGACTTTTTAAAAATGCGGAAAGAATTAAGTTTCTAAAACCATTTCTTTTTGTAATCCTGGCCCATGTGTCTCCAATAACTGCATTGTATCCTTCTTTTTTAGCCTCTTCTGCGTTATCAAAATTTTCATCCCAAAAGGCAAATATTGGATCAATCTTTCTGGCATTATCAATTATAATTCTTTTTAGCTCATTTGGCAAAGCATGTCCCATGTCTATCATTGCACCATCAATCCCAAAATTCTCTTGATAAAATGGAATAATGCTTCCAATTTTATTCCAAAGTTCATGATTTATATTTTCCTCCTTAGCAAGTTCAGGATCGTAATATCTTATCGTGTTGTAGGCGATATAATTAAAGTTATTGCTTCTTTCATAATTATAATTGTAAAGCCTCAAATACGTGACATCTGACCATGGAGGCTGAAGGTCATTCGGTGGCCAATCGGCAAATGCACTGGCTATTTTTGTGTTTTTTGTAGATGGTATTTCAAATAGATTTTTATAGGCTTTTGAGGGGGGTATATATTTCCCTTTGCCCCTTGGAACTTTTAATATTTCATCTAATTGCCTGGATGTAAATTTTGGAGGTCCAATTTTTTTATCCCCTATTAACCAATAAAACCATGTAGGATGATCCCTTGACCAATCTGAATCTATAGCAGCTGTCCTGAATATAAATTCCTGTACGACCCTGATTCCTAAATGATGGGCAACTTCTATAAATGCTTTATATTGATTTTCCACAGAAATATCAACAAAAGGATCGGCAAGATTTGGATCAATTTTAAATGGGTTTTTTATGGCATATGGTGAACCTAAATTTCCTTTTCTCCCCACCTTTCCAATTTCTGTAATTGGTAATAAGTGGATAGTGTTGATGCCCATATTTTTTAAATATGGGATGAGTGCAATTGTTTTTAAAAATGTCCCTGTTTCTCTAAATCCTTGGTTATTAAGCGTTATATCATCTGTATTGTCGCCAACTTTGCCGTCATCATCGTGATCGTAGGCTGTGAAAAATCTCACAAACAGATTATAAACAATAGAATTTTGTGTCCAACTTATTTCATCTTTCCGTATGCTTTCTTTATCATCATTTACTATTTCATTAAATCTGCTAATTAAAAATGATCTATAATCAACTTTTACTTTCCCAGATTTATTAATATCAATCCAAATAGCTGGCACAAAAAGTTTTATACTGATTTCTTTATCGATCAACTGCTGGATTATTTGTTTAAAATACTTCACTCATTAAAGTTTTTTTTCCAATCAAAAGAATAATTATACAAGGTAAATATTAAAAAAATCAACGTGCAAAAATGCCATTAAGAATTAGCAAACCAACAGACATTACTGATCTAAAATCCATAAATTAAATTAATTATTATAGTTGCTTTTACTTTTTTACTTAACTTGAAATTTTTAAAAACAATAACTTAACAAATAGTACCTTATGGAAAAATATATGGGGATTGATATTGGTGGAACAAATGTGAAAATTGGAATTGTCGATCGGAAAGGTGGTATGGAATCTAAAATAAAGTATCCTACTGTAGATATGATAAATACAGGTGATTTTGTTAAAAGTTATTTGGATATCCTTGCTATTGAATTTGAGAAACATCCTGAAATCAATGAAATCGGGATGGGCATACCAGGTACTTTTTCTCTCGATAGAACAACATGCCTTGAGATAGTTGCTATTCCGGATCTTAACGGTGTGGAACTAAAAAAACATTTAATAAATAGGTTTCCCGACAAGGAATTCCATATAGAAAATGACGCAAATGTTGCTGCTTTAGGAGAATATTATTTTTCTGGCGCACATATTCCTGAAAATTACTTATTTGTAACTCTCGGCACCGGCATTGGTAGTGCTGCTATTATCAAAAAACAAATATTTAAAGGTGGTGATGGAAATGGAATGGAATTAGGCCATGTACTATCAAAAAATGGTAAGGAACTTGAAGAAAATATTGGAAAAAAAGGAATAATGAGGCGTGCCGAAAAACTCTTATCAAAGAAAAATACTTCCCTAAATAATTTGGATAATTTAGATCCAAAGGGAATAGTAAAAGAGGCATTCAAAGGAGATAAAGTTGCCATAAAAATATTTCGGGAAGTTGGTGAATACTTAGGAGAAAGCCTTGTAGGAGCTATCAGACTACTGGACATCAAAACCATTCTTATTGGCGGGGGACTTTCTGCTGGTTTAGACTTAATCATAGACAAACTCAGAGAAACTTTAGAATATAATCTTACACCTTATTATGCAGATAAAATCGTAATTAAAAGAGCAGAATTGGGTAACAACGCTGGCATAATTGGTGCAGCTTCACTATGCTTTAAATAGTGTCTCTAAGAAAGCTTTAAGATAATTGCCGAAAGAAAAATCATGGCTTTTTAGACTCATTTGATATAGCCAGAGATTCTTGCTCTCTTAATCTCTTGAGGTCTTTTTCTTGCATTTTTTTAATTTTCTTTTTGTTGTTTGTAGCACCAATACTACTCACTACACCGCTAAGAATAGTTTTTGACCAATAATTGAAAATTGCCCTTTTCTTATCTCTTTCAAAAAATATATCCCCTTTTCTTAAGAAAAAATTCCTTGGATTATTTGACTTAATTATGAATGTATTTGCAAAGAAAGATCCCAATGCATTTCCAATTCCTTTTGGCGTTTCTGTCTCTCTATTCAATAAAGCAATTTTCAAATCTTCATAGTAAAATTTCATTTCACCATAACTGTAATTTTCATTGGCCTTGGCAGTCATTATTATTTTTTTACTATATCCACTAGAAATTTGAACCGAAGCACTGGGAATAAGAATCCTATTAAATTCTCTTAAATCGAATGAATCAACTTCTACACCATACGTATGAATATTATCAACATTTACCAGATCAAATACAAATTCGCCCTTTAAATGTCCCTTACCAAAAGCATTGGTAGTTGCAGTCAGTTGAGTTTTGGAATTTGACAACATGCGAATGGAATCATTTGTAAGATTGTAAACAGCAACATTTAGATCGCTGAAGAATACTTCTCCTGTTGCTTTTGCCTTTTCAGAATGCTCTTGATAAGTAATAAAACCATCATGCACCAATATGGTATCGATATTGAGAGTGAAATTTAAGTTGCGCAAATTTGTTTGGAACAAAGGTCTTCTTTGCCATTCAGGAAATTCAATCCGTTTATCTCTAAATACTGAAATATCAAGCTTGTTGACTTCAAGCATCTGGGCATTAAAAGAATTGTTGTTAACTATACTAAGAAAATCTACTTTATCTAGTGATATGGAATTATTTTCAATCTTTAGCCAGGTTGATTGAAAACCTTTTGCCGGTCCATAATCATATCGCGACACCAGTGGAATCAAGGCAAAATTAGTAGCCAAAATTGATGAATCTTTAGCGTTTAATGTCAATTCATCTACTCGAATTGATGAAAGATTATCTGGAAGTACAAAATAGAAATTTGTGATTTTCGCAATTAGATTGTCTGAATAAAAAATTCTGTTGGTATCCAGGGCAGAAACAGGGTCATATTTTATACCCTCTGCCAAAAACCAAAGGTCGGGAATTACAATTGCTGCTTTATTAACTTCTGGATTATCTACAGTTACTTTAGAATCTGTAATTAAAAAACGATCAATTTCAATACTTTTTAACAGTAAAGTATCAAATGGATATGCTGCATTATTTACATTTCTTCTGTTTGCAATTGACGATTTTTCATCAATTGGTCCTAATTGATTATCCACTGCACCGTCAATATGAAAAGGTTCAGCAAGCAATGATTTAACATCGGAACGTGAACCATTTTTCTTATGCTTTTTCTGAGGATCTCCAAATATATCATTGGACTTTAACAATGTCGAAATGTTATCTACAATTGATGAATCAGTAAAAATTCCATTATTTAATGACCCAGAAACACCCCGGCTTTTATCTACTGGTAAAAGGTAAAAATCAGCATCGTCAATCGAAACCTCTGAAATGTCCAGTATTTGATTTTGAGTAAATTTAAAAAAATCAAAATCTTGAATATTGAGATTATCAGTTGTAAATTTTATTTTACTCCTATCTTGAAATTCATTATCAATATTTGTTGCAAAGTAAATACCATTCAACTTGATATTTCCTTCACCAGTTGAAACATAATAATGGTTGACACTATAAAAATTACTTTCCGCTCGTTGATGAACTGAAAGATAATCCCCCTTAAGCTTTACGTCATTAGCAAAAAGGAATCGGTCTGCTGCCATTTCTGTGGTAGAATCTATCATAAAATCATCAATTAACAGGCTGATTTTATCTGCCTCAAATTCAAGAGAGTCTTTCTCAAGTTTTTTAATTACATTAATTTTGGCCTCCAATATTGTAAATTTATTGGCTTGTGCACCGAGATATTTATTTCGAAGAATGAGTGGAATAAACCCAAGGTCCATGTTGGTCATTTTGCTCTGCTTCCCTTCAGATAGTTTAAGGTTTATTACTGGATGATCTATCAATATTTCGTCTCCTTTGTAGTAAGAGCCTTTTAATACTCCTTTTAAGTCAATACCTGTCATATTAATTTTCGGGATACTTATCTCATATCTGTTTTTGTGTTTTCCATAGGGAATTAGCTTAATATTTTCCATAGAAAAAGTAGAATTACTATTATTCCATGAAATATTATCTGCTTCAACCTGATGATTTTGCTCGCTTAAAAAAAAGCTATAATCATCCATGGATATTGAGTGAATGATACTATAATCAAATTGATTGATCAACTTTTCACTAATGGATTGATCAATTCTAAATTTAGAAATGTTAAAATCAATGTTGTTGGCATTAAATATTGGTGAGTTTTCAGACTTAATATTTACATCATTGTCAATGCCTACAAGGTGATTTATACTAATAGATGGAAGACTAAATTGCTGTTGCTTTGCTTTCTCATTTTTTTTGAATGCTTCATCGAGCAAATCAACTAATATTTCTACTTCATGAAAATTGACGGAGTCTAAATTAATCTTGTTGTCAAACAAAATTTCATTTGGTTTAATTCCTGTAACAACAAATTCGGGAAAATTGAAACCTATTTTATTATTTGAGTTGGCAGAATTTAATTTAAAATTCAACCCATCGATTTTCAATTTTCCCTGAGTTGATGCGAACTCAAATTTATCAATGTTGATTTTTCCGGGCTGGAATTGTACAATACTGTTATCCAAAGACACTTTAAACTCTGCATTTCCGAATAAGTCAGTTTTTGTATTTGTGAGGCTATCTACAACGATATTTTCTAACAATACGCTTAGATGATTTAACTCAATGTTTTTTCTATGATCCTTTGAACTTTTAATTTTCACACCACCATTGATTATACTAATTTTATCCAGTACAAATAAATTAGAAAAGGATTGTAGTTTTGCATATAGGCCAAACAGTCCACCGAAATTTGTTTTTTGTTCTTTTGATTTTTTTGACTCATCCTGGACAACAATTATTTCCGGATTCTCTATATAAAGTTCTTCGATTGCAAATGTATCTTTGTTTAATGCCATTGCGATATCAAATTCTGAAATTATAATGTATGGGATATTTGCATAAAAATTTGTTTCATCATTTAGGTTTACGATAGAAGAATCAGGCTGAATCACAAAGTCCTTCAATTCGATTTTATTGGGATTGGAGGTAATAGAAAATTCACCGAATTTTACTGTACTTTCCCCATCTGGCAATCTTTCTTCAAAGTCCCTTACAATCACTTCTACCTTTCCAAAATCTATTAGATACTTATGTTTTGAATTCCTCGTAGAATCAATATTGATATTGGCAACATTTGCTGATATGTGATCAATACTGTATGTTTTGGGTTGATTCAATGTTTCATCTGTAAAAATCAGTTTAGCATCATCAAGGTTGAAATGATTAATGGCAAGGTAATCGTTATAAACCATCGCCAAATCCAGCAAGTTATTTTTAGTTTGTGTGCTTTTATCAACTTTGCTTCTCTTGTTTATATTTATTTTTGGCTGTCTTATCAATATACTGTCAATAATCAATAGACTGTCATTGTAAGCACTTAAAAAATCAATACCTGAAAGCCTTAGCTCTGGTAAATTAATATTATATAAGTCGTGTACATTTTCATCAACTATATTGTCATCTATTCTTTTCAGATTGAAATTTTTAAATCCCAGTTCATTTTTAAGTGTTGAAATATAAAACTTATCGAAAGTGACTTTATGCAGACTGTCTTTCAGTAGTAAAATTTGATTCTCAATTTCAAGAGAAATATTGTCAGTATAAAAAAACTTATCTGTACGCCTACTTGCTTGTTCATCTACTTGGAAATTTTTAACTTCGAAGGTTACTCCTTTAACAACAAAATTATCATAATCTGGACCCTTGTAGGTTTTATAATCAAATTCTCCTTTGGAGATTAAGAAATTATTAATTTTCAATTCCTTCAGATGTCCTGACAATACCTGGTATAGATTACCCGCTTCAAACGATATTTTTTTTGGCGCTTTATTTTTATTGAGATTAAGGATCTTGATTGAAGGCGATCCAATCTCCACTCCCATTACTTTGAGCTTTCTATTTATAAAAATTGACCAAAAATCGATTATATCAATATGAAGCTTTGGAATATTTGCCTTATATATATAGTTCTGCTTCAGTTCTTCATAGACTATATTTTGTTGATAATCTGGATGAATATCAAATTGAAATTCACTAATAAAAAATCTTCCCTCATTCAGAATGTAACCTATTTCATTAAATCCTGCTTGATAAAACCCATTTGATTTGTCTTGAACAAATTCTTTGATCAAAGTACCCACCACTTTATCGACATAGTGATTTACCAAATAATTGAGCCCAATTAACAGACCAATAAAAACCACAACACCAATGATCCATTTCTTTCGTGCCTGAAAAAAATCTGTGAGGGTTTTTTTTATTAGATTGGTAAAAAGACTCATTTAGTATACTTGTAAAAAATTTTAAAGCAAGCTCCGGCTATTATTTTGAACTAACTTAATTAATTTTGGCATCTTATTTTATTTCGGTTCAAAAAATATTTTTAATACCTGATTTTGACATTATCTAAATAATAATATTTATATGCAACAATATCTTGATTTGATGCAACACGTAATGGAAAATGGTGTACAAAAGGAAGATAGAACCGGAACCGGAACCATTAGTGTTTTCGGTTATCAAATGAGATTTGATCTTAGCAAGGGCTTTCCATTGATAACTACAAAAAAATTGCATTTACGATCAATAATTTACGAGCTATTGTGGTTTTTGAATGGGGATACAAATATTAAATATCTCAATGATAATAAGGTGTCAATTTGGAATGAATGGGCAGATGAAAATGGAGAGCTGGGCCCTGTCTACGGACATCAATGGCGAAGCTGGCCTACAGCTGGCGGCCAGGAGATTGATCAGATCACAAATGTCGTAAATCAAATAAAGGGCTCTCCTGATTCTCGTAGAATAATTGTAAGCGCCTGGAACGTTGCAGAAATTCAAAACATGGCCTTGCCTCCATGCCATACATTTTTTCAATTTTATGTTGCTGAAGGGAAGTTATCTTGCCAACTTTATCAAAGAAGCGCAGATATTTTCCTGGGTGTTCCATTCAATATAGCATCGTACGCATTACTCACCATGATGATGGCTCAAGTTTGCGACCTTATTCCTGGTGATTTTGTACATACTTTTGGAGATGCACATTTGTATGCTAACCACATAGATCAAACTAAATTACAATTGAGCAGGGAAGTAAAACCACTACCTACAATTGAAATAAACCCTGAAATAGACAGTATTTACGATTTTAATTTCGAGGACTTCAAATTATTGAATTACAACCCTCATCCACACATTAAAGGCAAAGTAGCAGTATAAAAATTATGAAGGATCACTCTTCAATATTAAAAATTCTACTTCATGGATTTTTTCTAATATCTGCAAATCTTTTCTCGATAATGGCTGCAGTTGTCATCATTCAACTCACCTCATTTGAATCAAATAGGTTGGTTCAATCTTCCATAGCATTGATAATAAATATTATAACTTATTTAATAGTTTTCAAATTGATGAGCGGCCTCCAGAAGGATATCATGAAGATTGATAATTTTTCCATGTTTGCAATTATATTAATTATATCATTGGCCCTGTTACCTTCAGTATTTTACCCAATACATTTTCTTACCCATAGGGATTGGGGAAATATTGATAATTTGTTAGCTACATGGCCATTTCAATTCATTGTGAATGGAATATGTCTGGTATTAAATTTATTTATACTGAAATCTTCAAGATAAATAAATCATAGGAAAACGTGGATTAAAACTTCGGACAAGGAATCTGTCTTACATTTTTTGGTGGTTTCCTCGGATCTCCCATAAAGAATTCATATCGAATAGAAACTTCATGTGCACCTCCAGTTGCTATGCTTAATTTAGAGAGTGTATAATCAAAACTATATCCGATGTGCAGTCCATTGGTGGATATCCCTGTTAGAAAAATCAAAGACTCATTATTAAACACTCCTTCAACGGGTTTGAAAGGAAGTCCTCTGTACCAAACACCAAATACAAAAGGTTCATAATTAAAATATAATCCGGCATCTAATTGCGAAAACTGTCCCTGAATTTTGTATTGAACAGTTGGCGTAACACTAACATCACGATACCCTCCCTGAAAATTGAAGTTTGTTGATGTAGGCAATAAAAATTTGTATCCCATATGAGCAGAATATTTTCTGGCAATTTGGCTGTTCCCTCCAATAAGCGAATTTACAGGTTTCAAAAGATGGCTTGCGGAAAAACCAATCCAAAACTTCTCAGAGTATAGTAAACCTCCTGCGCCAAAATCAAACCGATTGTTCCTAAAATCAGCATTAATAATATTGTCATCTGTGATATCCTTAAATTTTCCGTCAAAATCTATTTGGTCTCCAAAGGTCAGGTTTCCTTTGTCAATTCTTTGCATAATGTATGATCCTTCAAGACCGGCTCTAAACATCAATCCGTCATTAATTCTTAATTGATATGAGTATTGTAGTGCGACACTATTTGTTCTGAGACCCGCAAGTCCCTCAAGGTCTGACATCAACAATATGCCCACACCACTATTGTAATCATCAATATAATAATCAAAAAAAGCAGAGTATGTCACAAAATTTGTAGGATAAGCGGGCCACTGATTTCTATAGTTAATGCCTACTCTGGCCAATTCAGTTGAGCCGGCAAAAGCAGGGTTTAAATAAAGAGGGGCGGCATAAAACTGAGAAAATTGAGGATCTTGTGCATTCGATTTAATCGAAATTCCCAGTAGAAAAAAAGATATGATAATATAACTTATTCGCATTAAGTGATTATATAATTGATAATTCTTTCAATTGGTCATAAATATAAAAATAGGACGTAACAAATATACTTTTATTGCATTTTTTATTATTTCTTGCAATAAAATA
>CAYREN010000049.1:0-19188 GCA_964423255.1 uncultured Roseivirgaceae bacterium
TTTGTTATCGCATGGAAAAAACTCCAATATTTCTCCTCCAACATGGATACCCTTGTCGCCCTGAGTACAGGTGTGGCATTTTCTTTCAGTGTGTTCAATACGGTATATCCACAATATTTTCTGATCCGGGGTATGACGCCTCATGTGTATTACGAATCAGCTGTAATCATTATCACGCTCATCCTGTTGGGTAGATATTTTGAAGAACAGGCAAAAAGCAAAACCTCATCTGCCATCAAGCAATTAATGGGCTTGAAACCGAAGCAGGTAACAGTCATTAGAAATGGAGAAGAGCAGATTATTTCGTTGGACGAAATTATGAATGGAGAACTCATCATTCTGAAGCCGGGAGACAAGGTGCCTGTGGATGGGAAAGTGAAAAAGGGAGCAACTTTTATTGATGAAAGCATGATTTCTGGAGAACCTATTCCGGCGGAGAAGGGCAAAGGAGACAAGGTATTTGCTGGCACCATAAATCAAAAAGGTGCCTTGCGGATAATAGCCACCAAAGTAGGGGACGATACCTTACTTGCTCAAATCATCCGTTTGGTAGAACAGGCACAGGCGAGCAAACCGGCCATTCAAAAATTGGCGGACAAAGTCGCAGGAATATTTGTGCCAGTAGTGATTGTCATCTCCATACTTACTTTTATAGTCTGGTATGTTTTCAGTCCTGATCCATCTTTCACCTACGCCTTACTCACACTCATTACAGTCCTGATCATTGCTTGTCCATGCGCCTTGGGTCTGGCAACACCTACCGCCCTGATGGTGGGGATTGGCAAAGGGGCACAACAAGGGATTTTGATCAAAGATGCACAAGCATTAGAAACAGCGTACAAAGTGGATACACTTATTCTCGATAAGACAGGAACCATCACGGAAGGAAAACCTAAAGTCACCGATATTATTTGGGCAGCCAATGCCAATGCCGGTCAGCTTGGCCAGTACTTGCTGGCCATCGAATCGCAATCTGAGCATCCCATTGCAGAAGCTATTGTGCAACATCTTAAACTTGAAAATAGTTCAATTATCCATGCCGATACCTTTGAAAGCATAACCGGAATGGGCGCCAAGGCAACCCTGGATGGAGAATCTTACCTTGCGGGAAATGAAAAATTGATGCTTGCCAACAATATCCGTATCCCTAGTAAACTATCGCATAGCGCCGAGTCCTTAAAATCAGAAGCAAAAACTATTGTTTACTTTAGTGCTGGTCAAAATGTGGAGGCTATTATTGCCGTGGCCGACAAAGTAAAAGAAAGCACCATCGTGGGTATTCAGCAAATTAAACAAATGGGAATAGAGATTTATATGCTCACTGGAGACAATGGACAAACAGCCAAAGTGATTGCTGACAAGGTAGGTATTAGCAATTTCATTGCCAATGTGATGCCAGCGGACAAAGGCAACTTTGTCGCAGAGTTGCAAAAACAAGGAAAGGTTGTAGCCATGGCTGGAGATGGCATTAATGACTCTCATGCGCTTGCCCAAGCTGATGTTGGTATTGCTATGGGCAGTGGGACTGATATAGCCATGGAGAGCGCAGGCATTACGCTGATGAATTCTGACCTGAAGCAAATAGCAAAGGCCATTAAACTTTCGAAAGCCACTATGCAGACCATTCGGCAAAATCTGTTTTGGGCTTTTGTGTACAACCTGATTGCCATACCGGTAGCAGCAGGACTGTTATATCCTTTTTTCGGATTTCTGTTAAGTCCAATGATTGCAGGTGCTGCCATGTCAATGAGTTCAATTTCTGTACTTACCAACAGTTTAAGATTAAAAAAACGTTCAATTAAATAAATAATGAAATATGAAAACAGTAAAATTTAAAACAAATATCAATTGCGGTGGATGTATCAAATCCGTCACTCCTTTTCTAAATGAACTGGACAATCTTGATGAATGGAAAGTAGATACTGAAAATTCCGATAAGATTTTGGAAGTAACCTTGGATGATGAAAATGAAAATACTGTAGTTGAAGCTGTGAAAAAAGCTGGTTATGAAATAGAGGAATTATAGAGTATTGTGGTAAATGTTTTTTGTTCAATTTTACTTTGGAATTCAATTTTTCATATAAAACTTATTTCGCACGTTAACCTTTAAAATGTTTCTTTTGGATGAAAATACTTAAAATCTCATAATATAATCATGAAAATTCATAACGAGATTATTAGTATTCCTAATTAACTTTAGTGTTATACTCTCAATTTAAAGAATTAAAAAAATGAATGAGGAATATATCAAACTGCTAAAAGTAAAACCAATAAAGAAGTTGGATTCTTTTCAATTGGATATGATCAATAAAAAAATCAGTTCCATGACTGGGGTTGAAATAGAAAAAGTGACTCCCGAATTTATTATGGTTAAATATTATTCTCATCTGCACGTAAAATCACAAATATTAAATGAGTTCTCAAGTTTAGGGATTGTGACCAGATTACAAAAGAAAGAGACGTTATTCAAAATAATGTTAAATAAACTTGCAAAAGATAACAAAGAGACCTTTGGAGACAGTAGGTTGGATTGTTGTGATTTAAACCATGATTAAATAAACTTATAGCCTTATTAATTGTGCATAAATGATTATATGGTTTGCCATCTATACAATCTGAAGGGTTGACCATTCCAGACTTTGCAAATTAAACTAATGATAATCTGACATTTATTTCTTCTTTTAAATATATTAGAGGATTAAGATTTATAGTAAAAAGTGAAAATTTCATAACATTTTGTCAAAATAATATAAATTAAATAGCTTTCATGCCCGTATATTTACATGAATTTTAATCAAAAATTTTAGTGAACAAATTATTTAACATATTTTTTTCTTTTGTACTCATAGGAATTGTTGTTATCGCCCCCGCTACAAACCATTATTGTGAAGGAGTAATTTCTGAATCATTGAGTATAAGTGAAGAACATGTATGTTGTTCGCAGGAAAAAGAGAGCATTCCCAATGAGTGTTGTGAAATTGAGTTTCATTTTTTTGCTGAAGATCACGATTATAATGCCCCATCCACTATTGTAGAATTAAGTAATGTATTGGATTTTTGGACAGAAAATTTCCTTTCCATAATTCCTTTCAGATATGACCTATATCAATTTACAAAAGGATATTTAAACTCAACTGATACCCCGTATAAAAATGAGACAGGATTGTACAAATACGTGCAATCGTTTCTTATTTAATTCATTCCTCTGAAATCTTATTTAGATTCCTTTTAAATAAGATCATCATTTTTTTTAATACCATAAATTATAATCTAATTTTAAGATTAAACAATAATTCTTATGCTAAATAAATTAATCAGATATTTCTTAGAGAACAAGCTGGTTACATCCATGATTGTATTAGTTTTCATAGGATGGGGAGTATCAACTGCTCCTTTTAACTGGAAATTGGACTGGTTTCCGAGAGATCCGGTGCCGGTAGATGCCATACCGGATATTGGCGAAAACCAGCAAATCGTATTTACCACATGGATGGGTCGTTCCCCTCAAGATCTCGAAGATCAAATCTCCTACCCGCTCACCACAGCACTTTTGGGGGTTCCAGGCGTAAAGACGATCCGTAGCAGCTCAATATTTGGGCTTTCTACCATATACATCATTTTTGAAGAAGACATTGAGTTTTACTGGGGAAGGACACGGATTTTAGAAAAACTAAACTCTCTGCCAAGTGGCACAATCCCGGAAGGGGTGCAACCTGCATTGGGACCAGATGCTACAGCGCTCGGTCAAATTTTCTGGTACACCCTGGAAGGCAGAAATCCTGAAACAGGAGAGCCCGCAGGTGGTTGGGATCCTCAGGAACTACGCACACTACAGGATTATTATATCGGTTATTCGCTAACTTCGGCTCAGGGTGTCTCTGAAGTAGCGGCCATTGGAGGTTTTGTAAAAGAATACCAGGTTGATATTGACCCAATAGCCATGAAGAAGTACAATGTGAATGTTGCACAAATCATGAATGCAGTTAAGGAGAGCAACCTGGATGTCGGCGCCAGAACCATGGAATATAACAAGGCGGAATACCTCGTGCGAGGACTGGGTTATATTAAAAGCATTAAGGATCTGGAACTGGCAGTTGTCACTGTACATGGTAATACTGCCATTCGAATCAAGGATGTTGCCCAAGTGCATTTCGGACCGGCAACACGCCGGGGAGGATTGGATAAAGGAGGAGCTGAAGCAACCGGAGCAGTTGTCGTTTCACGATTTGGAGCCAACCCTTTACAGGTTATAGAGAATGTAAAGAAAAAAATTGAAGAAATTTCTCCGGGATTGCCATCGAAAACTTTAGCTGATGGTACGATTTCTAAAGTAACTATCGTGCCCTTTTATGATCGATCGGGTCTGATCAAAGAAACACTCGGTACACTTGAAGAAGCGCTTGAGCATGAAATACTCATTAGTATAATTGTGGTGATTGTGCTGATGATGAACATACGGGCTTCAATAATCGTTTCCAGTATTTTACCGATAGCTGTACTCATGACATTTATCACGATGAAACACTTTGGCGTGGATGCCAATGTTGTAGCACTGTCGGGGATTGCCATCGCTATCGGGGTGATGATAGATGTCGGTGTGGTATTTACTGAGAATATCGTCAGGCACATGGAAATGCCTGAAAACCATGGTATTAAAGGAAGGAGAATGTTAGAGGTTGTTTATGAAGCTTCTATTGAGGTGGCTTCCGCTATTATGACGGCACTTTCCACAACTATTGTAAGTTTTCTTCCAGTGTTTGCCATGCAGGCGCAAGAGGGTAAACTGTTTAAACCTTTAGCTTTTACAAAGACCTTTGCCCTGTTAAGCTCATTATTGCTCGGATTGATATTGATCCCTGCCCTTGCTCATGTAGTTTTATCGATCCGGTTTGATAAGGAGAAATCAAAAAAAGTTTGGGCTGTTGTTATTGCAGGTCTCGGTCTGACTTTACTTATCATTTATGGTAGTATTCCGGCAATAGCGCTTATTTTATTTGGAGTTAATAACTTCTTTGAATCAAAATTGCCTGAAAAACTTCAGGGGTGGACTAATAGAATTAATACAGCTATTATTCTGTTAACCATGGTCTATTTTCTAAATACTGCTTGGATGCCATTGGGTGCTCAAAACAGTTTTGTCGTAAATTATCTTTTCGTAGTTATTCTTATTTCAACTATTCTTGGTGCGCTACTTGGGATCGTTCATTTCTATCCACAGATGTTAGCATGGTGTTTAGATCATAAATGGACGTTTCTAACCATACCTACTTTTGTGATTCTTTTTGGAATTACCACATGGCAAGGATTTGAAAAAATATTTGGATCTTTAGCTGATGGTGCCGATTTAGTTGGTTGGGATATGCGGCAAACTGATACATGGAAAAAGTTAGATAGTGAGATGCCGGGGGCTGGCAAGGAGTTTATGCCTTCCTTAAACGAAGGATCATTCTTATTAATGCCAACCACAATGTCTCACTCCGGAATCGAAGAGAATACAGATGTGATCCGAAAGCTTGATTCGTATGTCGCAGGCATTCCTGAGGTCGAGTCAATTGTTGGTAAATGGGGGAGAGTAAACTCAGCACTTGATCCTGCTCCAATTTCTATGTTTGAAAACACAATTAATTATAAGCCGGAATATATACTAAATGAAAATGGGCATAGACTAAGATTTAAGGTGGATAAAGATAAGGCTTTCATATTGGTCGATAGTTCTATTTATAACCCTAAAAAAGATCCTTTTAGGCTGGTAGAACGTGAGCATCTTATCATTGATAAAAAAAGAGGCAAGTATTTCAGGCAATGGAGATCACATATAAAATCTCCTGATGACATATGGCAGGAGATCATTAAAGTTGCCAAAATCCCAGGGATGACTTCCGCTCCTAAACTTCAACCCATTGAAACACGGAATATCATGTTATCAACAGGTATGAGAGCACCAATTGGAATAAAGGTATTTGGGCCTGATTTGGAAACCATTGAGAAAGTTGGTCTGGATCTGGAGAAAATCCTTCAAAAAGTACCAAGTATCGAAACATCATCTGTATTTGCTGATCGAATCGTAGGAAAGCCATACCTGGAGTTCGATGTGAACAGGAATGAAATAGCCCGATATGGGTTAACTATGAAGGATATTCAAAATTACATAGAAGTGGCAATAGGCGGTATTCAATTATCGACATCAATCGAAGGCAGAGAGCGGTTTCCAATTCGTGTGCGTTATGCTCGGGAGTTCAGAGACAATCCTGAGGATGTTAAGAATGTGTTGATCCCAACGCCTTCCGGTGCGCAAATTCCGTTAGGGGAATTAGCTGAAGTTACCTATAGAAGAGGTCCACAGGTGATAAAAAGTGAAGACACCTTCCTCGACGGTTATGTAATTTTTGATAAAAAGCAAGGATATGCTGAGGTAGATGTTGTAGAAGAAGCCCAGGAATATATCAATGCACTATTGGAAAGCGGAGAATTTGTGCTTCCACCAAATGTCACTTATAAATTCACTGGTAATTATGAGAATCAGATACGAGCTACTAAGCGCCTACTGATTGTTGTACCAATATCTCTATTGGCCATTTTCATGATTTTGTATTTTCAATTTGGTCAGGTACAACCTACCTTAATGGTATTTTCAGGGATATTTGTTGCCTTTTCAGGAGGGTTTATCATGTTGTGGTTATATGGTCAGGAGGGGTTTATGGACTTTAGTGTTGTCGGAGTGGAAATGCGAGATTTATTCCAAATGCATACCATTAATTTAAGTGTGGCCGTTTGGGTAGGATTTATTGCCCTATTTGGCATAGCAACAGATGACGGCGTAATCATGGGTACATATATAAAGCAAACGTTTGATAGAGAGAAGCCCGTCACTATTAAAGCGGTACGAGAGGCTATTATGCATGCTGGCGTTCAAAGAGTTCGTCCTGCGATGATGACAGCTGCGGTTGCTGTAATTGCTTTGATTCCTGTTTTATCTTCAACTGGAAAAGGATCAGATATCATGGTACCAATGGCTATTCCCTCTTTTGGAGGGATGTTAATCCAGGTGATGACCATGTTTGTGGTTCCTACTTTATACTGCATGTGGCAAGAACGCATAATTAGTAAAAAATTAAAATCTGCTTCGTAATGAAAATAAAAATGATAAATAGATATATCATATTGGCGCTGATGATTTTCAGTGCCAATATCTTACTAGCTCAGAAAGATGGGTATGTTCAGCATCAGCTGGATTCAATGGTGGTAGCCGATTCTTTTGAACTTACAAATCCATTGGACATATACTTGAAAACTGCTGCAGAGCATAATCCAAAGCTAAAATCTCTATTCAACCGATATTTGTCTGTTTTGGAGCGCATGCCGCAAGTAAAAGCCTTACCAGATCCTACAGTGATGTTTAGCTATTATATTAATCCAGTAGAAACACGTGTAGGGCCTGTGCGAGCTGGTCTGTCTGTTAATCAGGCGTTTCCCTGGTTTGGTCAGTTGGAAGCTCAGGGACAGGCCGTGGCTAATATTGCAAAAGCACGATTTGAAGCCTTTGATGATGAGAGGAACAGACTGTTTTATGAAGTCCGTGCTACCTATTATAACCTTTATGTATTAGAAACGGCGATAAGAATTACTGAGGAAAACATCGTATTATTAGAAACATTCAAGCAATTGGCAAATGTTAGGCTAGAATCAAATACCGGTAGCGCAGTTGACTTGTTAAGAGTAGAAATGGATTTGGCAGAGCTTCGAAATGATCTAGGCTTTCTAATTGATAGCAGGAGCCCAATCAATGCAGAGTTTCACAAGCTACTCAATTATGATAGCATCGGATCTATTTTGGTTCCCGATACGCTTTCCGTTATTTCTATAGATGATGATTTGCAAGTATTACTTGATTCTATGCTTATAAATAATCCGGAGCTCAAGCAATATGATGCTGAAATTAATGCATTGATTAGCGAGGCAAGAGT
Source organism: uncultured Roseivirgaceae bacterium (assembly GCA_964423255.1). Classification (GTDB taxonomy): domain Bacteria; phylum Bacteroidota; class Bacteroidia; order Cytophagales; family Cyclobacteriaceae; genus JAAUQL01. The sequence continues at coordinate 7,965 of CAYREN010000049.1, forward strand.
GGCGGAAAAGATGGGGTTGCCTTCATTTAATATTGGTTTGTCATACTCGTTTATTGGCAAAAGGAGTGATGTAGAAAATTTATCCGGAAATGGGAAAGATGCTATTATTTTTCCGCAAATAGGTATGAGTCTTCCCATTTGGGGGAATAAGTATCAATCCATGATATTGGAAAAAGAGTTGTTACAAACATCTAAAATCCAGGAAAAGGAAAACACAACAAATATGCTGATAGAAAACCTTGAAAAAATTTGGCGCGATTATCTCGATGCCAAAAGGAGGGTTGTTTTGTATAGATATCTTTCACAATTGGCGAGTCAATCTCTCGATATTTTGTTAGCTGAATATACCTCGGCAGGAACAGATTTTGAAGAAATCCTTCGGATGGACAGACAACTGCTGAATTATGATTTGGAATTGGAAAAAGCAAGGGCAGATCAAAATACCAGTGCAGCATTTATAACATACTTAACAGCTAAGTAATCAATTCAATAAGCAAGTTTGAAAATAGAAATTATAAAGAGATGAAAATAATAGATAATTTGAAAAATCGAAGTTCACTAATCTACCTCGGCGTATTAGTGGTAGGAATATTTTTGGGATGGGCACTGTTTGGAGGCACTGGATCATCGGTAAGCACAAATGAAAAAGGCGAACATTTGGCAGAAGATCATGAAGCGGGGACTATTTATACCTGTGCCATGCATCCGCAAATAAGAATGGAGAAACCCGGGAACTGCCCATTATGCGGCATGGAATTGATTCCTGTTGTGGAAGATGTAGACGATGGATCGGAGGGTGATTATACCGTGAAACTTACCAATGCTGCGATGAAGATCGCTGAGGTATCCACCTCAGTCATCGAAAAGAAAGCTCCATATAAAGAAGTCTATCTCCCAGGCAAAATAATGCCCGATGAACGTAGAATTTCTGAATTGACAGCACGGTTTCCCGGAAGAATTGAAAAATTGCAAGTGAATTTTACAGGGCAAAAAGTAAGAAAAGGACAGATTTTGGCAAAAATATATTCACCCGAACTGGTGACAGCCCAAAAAGAACTTTTTGAAGCAATGAAATTGAAGGATACGAATCCCAATTATTATTTGGCCGTGAGGAACAAACTAAAATTGTGGGATTTAACAGAAACACAAATTGATGAAATTGTTAATTCCGGAGAAGTTAAATTTTATTTTGACGTACTTTCACCTTTATCGGGCACCGTAACAATGAGGCATATAGCCCTTGGCGATTATGTGAAGGAAGGCGATGCGCTTTTTGAAATTATTGACCTAAGCCATTTGTGGGTTATGTTTGATGCCTACGAGAGTGATATCCCGTGGATTAAGATGAGAGATAAAATAAAATTTACCATTAAATCCATTCCCAACAAGGTATTTGAAAGTACAGTAACCTTTATAGATCCTGTGTTAAATCCGATGAGCAGAGTTGCAGGTGTACGTACAGAATTAAATAATCCAAAGGATGTTTTGAAACCTGAGATGCTGGCTTCAGGCATATTAAAAACTATGCTCCCAGGAGGCGGAGATCAATTATTAATTCCAAAAGCAGCAGTATTATGGACAGGAAAAAAATCTGTTGTTTATGTGAGGACCAATAGTCATAATAATATGTTTCTTTTTACTGAAGTCACACTTGGAGCAGACGCCGGAGACTATTATGTCGTGAACGATGGTCTGAGTGAAGGAGATTTGGTGGCTTCTAATGGAGTGTTCAAGATCGATGCCGCAGCTCAGCTTTCAGGTGAACGAAGCATGATGAATCCATCAGGTGGAAAACAATCACTTGGAGGCATGGCGGGTATGGATATGGGAGGTGATGGTAAAGACAAGAAAAAGGAGATGGATATGGAAATGCCCGAGCAAAAGAAGAAAATGAAGGCAGAAAATATCAGTGCCGAATTTAAAAAGCAGTTAGGTGAAATAGTAAATAATTATCTTGCTGTTAAAGATGCTTTTGTGATTGACGACGGTGCTAAAGCTAATGTGGCTGCAAAAGAAATGAAAGCTGCCATTGGGAAGGTAAATATGAAATTACTTACCGACAATGATCACCACATGTCTTGGATGAATGCTGTAAAAATGCTAAACAAGCAACTTGACAACCTTATAGGTGAAAACAATATTGAAAAGCAAAGAGCCGCATTCAGCAAATTAAGTGATGACTTGACAAGTACAATTCAGGTGCTTAGTGTAGATATAGGAGGTAAAGAATTGTACCTCGAGTTCTGTCCAATGGCTAATGACAATGAAGGTGCCTACTGGCTGAGTCTGGACAAAGACATACAAAATCCATATCTCGGACAGAAAATGTTAACATGCGGTGAAGTTAAAGAAACTCTTTAATAATGGCAAGATCTGATATTGAGAGTTTTTAAAGAATCTAAAAAAACCTATTGTAGAGATGTTTATTTGTGGTGAAGTCAAAGAAATAATTCTATGGCATCTCACTTTTCGATGGGAGACCATCTGTTTAAATGGAAACGGAATTTAAATTATATACATATTAATAGGAATTTAATTGAACAACTTAAACTCTTATTGATTAGGGAAGTTATTTCCTGATTATAATTAATAAATGAAACACAAAAGGCAAATTAATACTTAATTCGCATGGTAGGTTTTCTGAATTTAATAAGACCTTGATCCTTAATTGTAGGTATCAGGAACTCCAAATTGTCAAAGTAAATTTCAACAAAAATTATGTTTAATCAATTTATTTAATAATAAAATTATAATCAAATGAAAAAGCAAATTATTTTAACGTGTTTATTATTTATTACTATCATAGGCACAAGTTTGGCCCAGCATGAGCATTCCTCTCATATGAAAATGGATAAGAAAGACCATATGGATATGGTTAAAAAATACGATGTCAGTGCAAAATTTCAAGCACAGCTAAAAGATGTTATATATGCAAACCAAAAGTTAAGCGAGGCATTTCTTAATGATGACAAAGCGAAAATAAAAAGCAGTATCACTGAATTTTCAAGTCAATTAACAAAGGTAGATATGTCACTTCTAAAAGGTGACGCACATCACGCTTGGATGAGTTATTCAAAAGAGCTAAAATCTGAGTCCAGTCAAATTATCGAATCGACGGATATAGCAAAGCAAAGAGTTCATTTGGCAAAATTAAACGATGCACTTTATATGAGCCTAAAAGCATTTGGAACCGGTGGTACTGAGGTTTATTATAATCATTGTCCTATGGCAAACGGAAGCGGTGCAAACTGGCTTACAACCTCAAAAGGTATTCAAAACCCATACATGGGTCAGAAAATGCCTGGGTGTGGATCTAATAAAGAAGTTATAAATTAATTAGAAACCCTGCAGAAAGGGACGTTTGTAAGGTGGTTGGTCAGAAAACATGAAACCACAGACGTACCTTTTCCTGCAGGTACAAAAACTGTAAAGATATGAAAAAGCCATTTTTAATAATCATCATTTTAATAATAATTTTCACAGTTGGTTACATATTGGCAAATGTTTTTTTGCCTTCAAAAAATATGGAACCAGATGTATCGAGTGCGAAACTTGAAACCGAATTGGTGTGCATGGTCAATGATGCTTTTATGGGGATCAAACAATTTCCTGTTCCTGTTGGAGATAAAATGTATTATGGATGCTGTGAACAATGTGTAGATAAAATTAAAAATAACAGACATTTTAGGTATGCTATGGACCCGCAAACCGGAGCAGAAGTTGACAAAGCTTCAGCATTTATAGTAATGAAATCTGAGAAGGATCACAGTGTCTATTATTTTAAATCTAAGGATAATTACCTTAAGTTTCAATCTTCGACTAATTAGAATTAATTAAGTATTTAATTTCATGAACTGAATCAAATTATTCAAAAAATAACAAAGGGTTTTTAATTCATTTTTATTTGCACCTTCAATAGAAATTAGTACCGAGAATGACAGTTTATAACTTTACATAAAAGAGAATTTGATATTTAATGAAACCCTCTTTTGATTTTCGGAAGAAATGATTTTTAAAGGTAGTTCAATTGAAAATGAAGGAGTTACTTAATTAGAAACAGAAATAAGACTTTAAAACTGTAAATATAATCCTTGAACTTGTTGCTTGCAGACCAATTATAAACACAATCAAATTGATATGTGTTTATACAAGTTGTAATGTTAGAGATTAAAATAATACAGTTTGTCAAAGGCAGATACTCAAAATCCATTATGGGTTTTTATTCGCACCAGTGGGTTTAATACCTCGACGCCTGCGTCGAAATAAAAATGATTATTTCCATTTAATGCCTCGTGAGCTTGCCCCCAGGTAGTTTACTATCGGTTACCCATTATTCATGATGACCGTGAAAAAGACGGAATAGGTCTAAATAAGCCCAGAGTTTTATTTAGGAGATTACTGATTGTAGTGTGAGTCAACTCGCCTATCATATAAACTCGCAATATGTCTTTTAGATGACAGCGTTGCAGTTGTTGAATGTCGGTTTGCTGACGAGTAACTAGTTGATAAGAAAATATGTTTGGGAATGTATAATTAAATTTAAAAAAATGACTTATCCCAAAAAAACATCTTTCCGCTATATCATTATTATTTTGTTATTTTCATTTGCAATGGCTTGCACTGAAAACTCCGATACACCGGAACCGGAGCTTACTATTGTGACCGCAACAAGCTCTGTCGATTATTCAGATGTAGTGTTCTTTACAGGAAGCAATAATTCTTCTAATGGTAAAATTTACGAAGTGTTGCCCGGTCCGGCAGTCATCAATCCTGCAATGTCCCCCACGCCATTTTCCAATAATATTCAAATGACAGATGGTGTGTATGAACTCAAAATAGTTGACAATGTAGATGTAGATTCTCCAAGTTCAACTGATGCAGTAGAGTCTGTTAATATAAGTTTCACAGCAAATGATGGAAAGAAATTCATGATTGATAAGATTAATATAATTCATAAGCCAGATGGAATGGGCGATCATACTTTTTTTGGAGGAGTGGGGTTAAATAAAATGATGCATGGTAATACTGGAATTGGAACTATGTTAATGCCTAAAATGTTAGCTTATATCACACTATGGGGACTTGTTGATTTAAAAGATGCAGAGACTGGTAATGTTATTGCTGCCAATAGAGTAATTCATCTCATGGTTGCCTCAAAAGTAAGAGACAAGAATCTTGAAATGGTAGCAGAAGTTGAAACTGATGCATCTGATCATAATACATGGATGGCAGAAACTCATGTTATTTTACCTCCTCTGGATACTGAAGGTAATATGTCTCCTGTCCCGGGAACAGATCATGGGTTTATACACATGATGTGGGAAACCGTTGAATTAACAGATGCCAACAGGGATTGGAAAAAGGTGTATGAGATATTACCAGGACCTGCTGCTGTAAATACTGCAATGTCCCCAACTCCATTTTCCAATAATGTAGCATTCGGCTCTGGGTCCTATACTTTTAGTGCTATAGATAAAACTTCTGAGGATTCAGAAAGTTCTGAAGATGCTGTTGAAGACGTTGACATTAAATACCAACGGCCAAGTGGTGAAATGTTCGTGATTGATAAAATACAAATTATTCATAAGGCCTCTGGAGCTGGAGATCACTCGTTTTTTGGAGGTGTTGGGTTAAATAAAGAAATGCATGGGAATACTGGAATAGGAACTGGACTAATGCCCAAAATGTTGTCGTATATCACATATTGGGGGATAACAGATTTAAAAGACGGTAGTGGTAACGTGATCGCGGCAAACAGATTAATTCATGTTATGGTTTCGTCACGAGCAAGGACATCTGACCTGAAACTTTTAACTGATGTGGAAAATGATGCCACTGATCGTTCAGATGACCAATTTGAAACACATATAATTCTTCCACCATTAGATACTGAAGGAAATATGTCGCTGGTTGCGGGTACAGGCCATGGATTTCTGCACCTTATGTTTGAAAATGTGGAATTAACTAATAATTAGAATAAATTGACAATACCGGGACTATATTTATGTGATAGATATTGATAGGCTTACTTAATTTAATTCTAATGGGTAACTCATTTAAGTTTCGGAGGTATTTTTCTCTAATTCGATTCCAAACCCTTCAAGGTTTTACCTTGGTGCCTCAAAGTAAACACTGAATTAACCTTAGCTCTGGCTTGAGAAACCTTGAAGGTTTTAAACACAATATATTTTTAGAGGTCTAAATGGGTGACTCAGTAATTCTAATTCAAAGATTGGATGTCAGAAAATATGATAATATCATAACATAATATTGAAATATTGTAAATCAAAAATCTTCCATTTCCGTATATCCATATAGTGCTTCATAGCATTTGTTGAATGAAATCAATTTTCCACATATCGATACTAATAATTTCAATTGGAACGGTATCCTTTATCCCAGTAAGAAATCATTATTGTAACGGAATGATTGCTAATGAATTCATGATTCAGGTAGATGGACATTCATATTGCAATTTCAAAAATGTACTAAAAGATTGTTGTTCTACTGATATTCAATTTTATACAGATGATCATTTAGTAAATATCACACTTTCAAAATTCGAAATAGGACATTTATTGGATTATTGGTTTGAAAACTTAAATTTAGACTTAAGGTACGATCTCTATAATTTAGCAAACGGCTATAAAAACACATCTATTATACCACCTAAAAATGAGGTAGGAGTGTACAAGTATGTCCAGTCCTTTCTTCTATAGCCAATCCCTGCACAATCTTATTTAATTCAATTAAATAAGATCAGCCATATTACATTTCTGATTACCATTTTCTAATCTAATCGTAAGATTTATATATAATTCCAGTGATATTTATTTTAATTGTGTATTTCTTAGAGATCATGAGTAAGCGGAAATTGACAATACTTTTTTTGGAGAAACAGTGTTTATCGGTTGTGAGACTAAATAAATTATTAAATAGAGTCTTGCTTTCCAAAGGATAATATGGCCTTTTAATTTAATCATAATTTTAAACCTAATTCGATTTCAATATGAACATACTTGAATATAGTAAACTGATATTGAGCAGGGTGAGTTATTACCCTGAGATATTTAAGAGAGAATTGCAAAAGTCAATTGATTCACTAAACAAGGAGGATAATTGTATTTTGAGAATCTGGTGTATAAAGGAATTTGGGAAGGACTACCCTGAAATACTGGTAGAATATTTTCAGTTTATACCAAACCATAATGTTAGAAACAGAAATAATTTGGCCTAATTTTGAATTGAATTCTTATGAATTGCATTTTGAAATTAGGAAAATTTATATCTACAGTTATTTAATACTTATTAACAAAAAACAGATGAAAGCTTTATTTCGAAAATATACTTTGATAGCAATATTTCTATCAACAGTAGTTGCAGGTTGTTCTGTGGTTAAACCCGGACAGCAGGCCATGAGATGGAAGCCCTTAGGCAAAGGGTTGATAACTGAGAAAGTTTATAAAGATGGCGTTGTGTGGAACTGGCCATGGAATGGAATGGTTAAGTACAACCTGCAATGGCAGACCTATAATGAAAATGTGGCTATCCTAACTGAGGATGAATTGCATATTAACTTAACAGTCTCTGTAACGCTTAGGCCAATAGAGTCTGAGTTACCGGAATTGGAATTGGAGGTAGGACAAGACTATTACAACAATGTTGTACGGCCTGAGTTTATCAGCATTACCAGGAATGTGTTTTCAAATTATGAGTACAGTGTAGTATCTCCTAAAAGTCCGGAAATAGAAGATATTATATTCAATAGATTGCTTGAAAGCGCTAAGGGAAAGCATCTTGAATTCGACGTCGTTACAGTCGACCACATAGTGTATCCAACAGTCGTAACCTCTGCTGTGAACCGGAAACTTGCTGTTGAGCAAGATATAGAACAGAAAGATTATGAAATAGAAATTGCAGAAAAAGAGGCTGAGATACAAAGGATTAGAGCGAAAGGCCAGCGTGATGCACAAAAGATTATTGATTCGGGACTGACCACACTATATCTTCAATATAAGGCCCTTGAGGTACAGGATAGATTAGCCACCAGTCCTAATGCCAAGTTTTATTTTATTCCTACTGGTAAAGATGGTTTACCAATAATAGTAGATTCAGGAGATAAATAATAAAATTTTATAATGCGAATTACCTATTTCAAATGATTAATCATTTAATGTGTTTTACTAAAAATCCTTATCGATGAAAGCAATTGTAATTTTAATTTTGATCAATACGGTCTTCACATCAATTGTCGAAGGGAAGTCTGAGATTACTGAAGATGACTACATAGTACTGAGTGGTAATGTGAATTGTTTCGATCCTATTAATGGCAGAATGGCTTTAGTTTCAATTTATAATATTACAAAAGGATGGGGAACTACCAGTGGATCGAATGGAGAATTTGAAATAAAAATGGGAAGGTACGATACGATTGTATTTTTCACAACAGAGCATAAAGATTATCACTATTTCCATCGAGAATTTAACAAATTCGAAGATCATAATATCGAAATTTTTATGGAAGCAGATGCAATATGGCTTGAGACAGTTAATATAATAGGGATAAGCCAATTGGAAGAGTTTAAAATGGATGTTTTGGACTTCGAGGTGGCGGATGATAAATTTTCTATTGCCAAGCCAGACTTAAATAAGTATGCCAAAGAACGTTTGACAGGAAAACCTTCTCCACTTCTAATAGGGCCTTTGACCTATTTGCAGAATAAGTTTAGCAGGCAGAATGAGATGTATAAGAAAATTCAAAAGATGGATAATTAATTGATGTGTTTTTATGTGACTATGAAAGCACAGTGGCCAACATTTTAACATAAACCGAATAGCAATGAAAAAGTCAATTGTGATGAGTTTTGCATTCCTGACTGGAATTCTTCTAACAGATCAGTATGCTTTTGGTCAGGCAAGCAATAAGAATATGAGGCATCTTCATATAGACAAAAAAGGTGAAATAAAAGATGACTACGGCACCAGAATTACCTACATAAGCAAGGAGGCTATTGTGAATAATAATTCAGATGACAAATTGGGTTTTATGGAAAATGGCAAAGTTTATGACGTACTGGGTAAACCAATGGGAAAAGCAAAAAAGAATGAGAAATACTATAATAATCGGGGAGTAAATGTTTTAAGTGCTAAAGGGAATGATGATACTTGCCAGACACTTGATCCTAAAGGACATAAGAGTGGCATTATACATAAAAATTATAAATTACACGCCTGCTCAGCCCATTGTTTTTTCTTAAAAAAAGAAAAGAGCGATGCTAAGGAAGAGTAAGGTTTTTTGAGACCCTAAAAAGAAGAAAATTGATGATCCGAAAAAATTAGATATCAAATTCTAAAATATCCACGATATAAATTTTAATCAAAATGAGAAAGCAAATTATATTAACAGCATTATTAGTGCTTTCGGTAATAAGCACTATTGTGGCGCAAAGAGAGCATTCTTCTTATATGAAAATGAATCAACATGACCACAAGGATAAGGTCAAAAAGTACGATGTTGAATCTGAATTTCAAGCCCAGTTAAAAACTGTGATTGATTCAAATCAAAAATTAGTTGAAGCCTTATTAAATGATGACTATGATAGTATAAAAAAAGCGATTATACAGTTTTCAAGTCAATTAGTAAGAGTTGATGCATCACTGTTATCAGGTGATGCATATGATAAGTGGAAGGAATATCTAAATGAAATGAAGCCCGAGGTTAAGCGAACAATACTTGCAAATAATCTTGTATTTCAAAGAGTACATTTTGCCAAATTAAATGAAACTCTTTACAAAAGTTTAAGGTCATTTGGTACAGGTGGCAGTGAGGTTTACTACAATTATTGTCCAATGGCAAATTTAGTTGGTGCAAGTTGGCTCACTACTACAAATGATATTCAAAACCCCTATTTTGGTCAAAAGATGTCGAAGTGCGGATCAAATAAAGAGATATTAAATTAAACATAAAATCCTGCGGAAAGGTACGTTTGCTTGGTGGGTAGTCTGATAACGTGATATGACAGACGTGCCTTTTCCTGCAGGTACTAAAAACAATAGATATGAAAAGCGATTTTAAATTAAAAAGAAATAGCAGCTGGTTTTATTAGGTGTGTATATGTTGGCAGTAAAATTATCACTAAAAAATTGGATGTCTTAAATGCATCGAACACAAAACTTGAAACTGAGTTGATTTGAACAGTAAATGTCGCATTTATGGAGATCATGAAATAAATGGGTTTAGTGAGAGACAAGATGTAATGTGGTTGTTATGAATAATTTGTTAAAAAAATTAAAGGTAACCAATAGTTCAGGTATCCTAAGGATTCAATGTTTGGAGAAGAAGTTGACAAACTTCAGCATATATAATTACGAAATCTAAAAGAATCATATTGTGAATTTGTTTAAATCGAAAGGCATTTACCTGAAATTTATAGAAAAATGGATAGTAGTAAAAAAAGTTTATGATTAAGAACACAGAGTGGTCTGTAAGATTACCTATATTTGAAGTTAAATTAAAAATGGCAATACATTTTTACAATATTTGTTATTTATTGTGCTGACAAAATTATTAACATATAAGTCTGGTATAGTGATTACATTAATCATAGCATTATCCAGTGTCTATGCGTGCCAGGTGTTGTGTGATTTCAATAATTATAATATAAGTTCAACTGGTCACTTATCTTTTTCCAGCAATTCTAATCTGTACCAATCCGATCATAGTGAAAATCATAGTTTTAGCAGCCATCAACATGATTTAGAAAATGATCATGAGCATCACAATGACAACATTAATGATCATGAGCAACAATCAGGTAATCACTCGAGTCGGCAGGACGATTGTTGTGAGGAAAAGATTACAAGTGTTTTCAACTCTTTATCAACCCAAAAAATTGGAATCCCTTCTTTAGAAGCTAAGTTATTTCTTGTTTTTGAAATTGAACTTTCTGCTTTTCAAGCAACTTATAATAATTTAATTACTAAAAATTTTGAATTCTATTCCGACTCTTCCCCGCCAATTAAAGGGGTAAGTGTATTCTTACTAGTTCAGTCTTTTCTTTTGTAGGTCTAACCGGTCCATTTTGTATGCACTATCTTTTGTGCATTCTATGTGGTATTGAATAATCAGTACTGCAATATCTTATATTTTCTGCATTTTAATCAATATAAAAAAATGGAATCAGTTGTATTAAACATAAAAAATAGGGTTTGCCCAAGATGTATT
>CAYREN010000050.1:0-19118 GCA_964423255.1 uncultured Roseivirgaceae bacterium
TAAATCCAAAATATTTCAAGGATTGTTCCGATGCCATTTTGATGACCACACGTGGTGGAAATTCGTATGAACGGACTTTTATGAAAAGTTTTATTCGCCCGGGAATTGGTTTGCAAAACTGGGTTTCGAGATCTAATTATCCGGCATTAAATGTAGTGCAAACGGGCGATGAAGAAATGTCGATTTATGTTAATCAGGATTATGCTCAGCCAACTGCACATTTGCATAGGTATGTTTTACGTATAGATGGTTTCGTCTCTGTGAATGCTCCTTACAAAGGTGGTGAGATGGTGACTAAACCAATCCAATTCACTGGGGATGAGCTACAGATTAATTTTGCAACCTCTGCGGCGGGATATGTAAAAGTTGAAATTCTCGATTTGGATGGTAAAAAAATTGAAGGTTTTGAAATGGAAAATTCTAAAGAAATTATTGGAAACGAGATTGAAAAAACAGTTACCTGGAAAGGAAATCCGGATTTGGAACAATTAAATGATAAACCTGTCAGACTCCGATTTGTGATGAAAGATGCGGACTTGTATAGTATTAGGTTTAAGTAAACTGTTGAAAAATATAACAAGTCTATTTACCGTATTTTTTGTGGTATTGTCCCTTATCCAACACCAGTCAATTATTTATTATTAGTACATTAATCATCCATTATTTTGAAATTTTTCACATCTGTTATTCTTTTATTATTTCTAATTCATCCTTCCTTTTCACAAGAGACAGAGATTATTTATTTATCAGGTCAGGACTCTAAATCAACTGTTGATTGGGAGTTTAAAGTATCAAAAGGATCTCAAGCTAATATTTGGACTACCATACCCGTACCTTCAAATTGGGAACTTCAAGGATTTGGAGCATATAATTACGGGCATGATGATAATAAATCGAATGAAATTGGATTTTACAAATATCATTTTAATGTTTCGAAAAGGCATTCAAATAAAAAAATTACCATTGTTTTTGAAGGAAGTATGACAGATACAGAAGTAAAAATAAATGGAAAATTGGCAGGAGATGTACACCAAGGAGGCTTTTATAGATTTGAATATGATATTACCAATTTGGTAAATTATGATAACAATAATTTATTAGAGGTAACTGTAAATAAAGTTTCAGCAAATAAAAGTATTGAAATTGCAGAACGCAAATCCGATTATTGGGTTTTTGGAGGAATTTATAGACCTGTATATCTAAAAATCGAACCTCAAAAGCATATCATCAGAACAGCAATCAATGCAAAATCGGATGGCTTTTTTAGTGTAGATATTTATTTTGATACTAAAGGTGAAGAGGCTTTAGTGGAGGCGCAAATTATACAACAAAATGGTAAGAAATTGGGAGGGTTATTTTCAGGTAATATAGATGAAGATTCAAATCACATTACTTTAAAAATTACAATAGCTGGACAGAAAAATTGGACAGCAGAGTCTCCAACTTTATATTTTATAAATATAAAGTTAAAGCAAAAAAAGCAAACCATTCATTCCATAAGAGAGCGTTTTGGCTTCCGCACTATTGAGGTTCGAAAAGGCAAGGGTATTTTCTTAAATGAAAAAAGGATTGCTTTAAAAGGAGTTAACCGACATAGTTTTTGGCCATCTACAGGTAGGGCGTTAAATAGAGATAATTGCTTGATGGATATTAAATTGATGAAGGAAATGAATATGAATGCTGTTCGTATGTCTCACTATCCACCGGATACTTATTTTTTGGATTTATGCGATGAATATGGTTTGTACGTGTTAGATGAATTGGCGGGTTGGCAAAAACCATCTTATGACACAGAAACAGGAATTAGGTTAGTAGAGCAAATGGTAATTAGAGATGTAAACCATCCTTCCATATTGTTTTGGGATAATGGAAATGAAGGAGGATGGAATAGAGAGATTGACGATGAATTTGCAAAGTATGATCCTCAAAAAAGAAATGTATTGCATCCATGGGAACTATTTGGTGATATTGATACAGATCATTATGAAGGTTATGAAAGTGTGAAAAAAAAGTTAAACGGTGACAATATATTTATGCCCACTGAACATTTACATGGGCTTTATGATGGTGGTCTCGGAGCGGGGTTGGATGATTATTGGAAATTAATGTGGGGGAACCCTTTAAACGGTGGTATGTTTCTGTGGGACTTGATTGATGAAGGTGTGGTTAGGTTTGATAAAAATGGGATGATTGATGTTGATGGAAATCATGCAGGCGATGGAATATTAGGACCCTACCGCGAAAAGGAAGCAAGTTTTTATACGATAAAAGAAATATGGTCGCCAGTTTATATCGAAACGAATGATAAAATAAATCCGATGATAGATGGCGAAATTGTGGTTGAAAACAGGTATGATTTTACTAATTTAGATGAGTGCACTTTTAAATGGCAAATGGTTAAGTACGCTGATATTGCGGACAAATTTCCTGGAAAAATCGAGCTTGCCAACGGCTCGGTCAAAGGACCAAATATTTCATCGGGCAATAAAGGAGTTCTAAATTTAAACTTACCGAAAGTTAACAATGCCGATGCATTGGTCTTAACTGGATACGACAAATACCAGGAAGAAATTTATACGTGGAAATGGAAATTGAATGATAATTTACATTTTGTAAACTCTAAAATTAAATTATCTGGAAAAACACCTCAGCTCAAAGAGCTGGATACATTAATAACTTTGAGCACAGAAGATTTTGATTTTAATTTTAATAGCAAAACAGGTTTGCTATTAAATGTTACAAACAGAGGACATGCCATTCCATTTAACACTAAATCATTATTTGTTTCCAATCAAATTACGAATAACAATAGTCAACAAAATGTAAACTTAATTGTAGGCAAATCAAAAAGCAGGAGAAGTATTGAGGTAAAAAATCATCCTGAATTTAAGATGTTAAAGTGGACAGTTTCCGGGAATGGATGGTTAAAATTGGACTATGAATATGTAGTACAAGATTCCTTAGATTATTATGGAGTTTCGTTTAATTATCCAGAAAACAGAATGCATGGTATGAAATGGCTTGGCAAGGGCCCTTATAGAGTTTGGGGTAACAGGCTCAAAGGTCAAACTATAGATGTTTGGGAAAATACATATAATAATTTTGCTGCTGGCAGCCGATGGGATTATCCTGAGTTTACTGGATATTATGCAAATTTTTCTTGGGTGGTATTTGATACGCAAGACGGATCAATTTCCGTGGTTGCAGAAAATGACGAATTATATCTAAGGATGTATTCACAAATTGAAGCGATAAAGCCAAGAGGGACAAAAATGATCTGGCCAGATGGAGATATTTCTTTTTTACATAAAATACCTGCAATTGGCACAAAATTTCAAAAGGCAGATTCACTTAAACCGATTGATAAGGGGATGAGTGTTGAAGTGTCTAATTCTGCTACAATTTATTTTTATTTTGGAATGATAGAATAGTTATTGAAAGAAATGAAAATTACAGAAAAATTATAGTATTAAAATTTATAAAAGTAAAATGAAGATCATCAATTTAATATTAGTCATACAAATAATTTTTCAAGCAATTGGCTGTAAAGAGCGTGAAGAAATTGGCGAAAAGGAAATTGCTCAATTAAAGAAATCAGTTACCCAAACCAACACCAATTGGCAGTTGTTTATTGATGACCATTGGATTGCAGAAAGCCACAATATCAATTCTACTTTGCACCAACCTGAAAAACATCCAAATAATCCATTGATAATTGGTGATGTCCCATGGGAACAAAATCCATATTGTTTTGGCACGGTTATCTACGATGAAGAGGATTCTATTTTTAAATTCTGGTATCAGAGCTATAATTATGATGATTCCGTATCAGAGAGAACACCGATTTTATATGCTACAAGTGTCGATGGCATACAGTGGAATCGGCCAAACCTTAATTTGTATGAATTTCAAGGATCAAAAGAAAATAATATTGTATTACAAAATTATGGTTATCATGATCTCTACTCTCCCAGTGTTATAAAAGATAACTTAGAAAACGACCCCGACAAAAGATATAAAATGATCTGGTGGGATTTCCCATTGGGGGAAGAAGGTTATCAGGATGATGGGATGTGTGTCGCTTTTTCACCTGATGGTATCCATTGGGAAAAATATCCCAAAAACCCAGTAATGCATGCTTACAAATCGGAGCAATCAATCAGTGACGTGATGTCTTTGATGCAAGATACTAATACTGGAAAGTATGTGGCGTATACCAAAGGATGGGCCGATCCATGGCCGTCGCACAGACAAATTGTGCGTGTAGAAAGTACGGATTTTATTCATTGGTCAGAACCGGAAGTAGTAATTCGTCATGCACATGATTTGAAGGATCCACAGTCCTATGGCATGACAGTTTCACAGTATGGCAACAATTATATTGGGATGATGTACTCCTATAAAAAACCAGGAAACGAAACCATAGATGTTCAGCTTGCCATAAGTCATGATAATAAGCAATGGGTCAGAGTTGCTAATCAGGAAACTTTTATTCCACTTGGTGCAAATGGAAATTGGGATGATGGGATGATCTTTTGTGCCCCTGTGTTTAATCATGGAGATAGGACAATGATATACTTCAGTGCATGGGATAATTCACATGATAGTAAGGAGCGCCGGCGGAGTGGTATTGGCCTTGCTACTCTGCGCCACAATGGTTTTGTTTCTTTGGATGCATCCGATATTGGAAATGTTACTACGCACCTAATAAAAAATGCCAGCGGGCCATTACTTGTAAATGTGAATTCCGCCAGGGGGTCATTGTGCGCTGAATTAATTGACGACAAAGGAAAATCTCTTGTTGGCTATTCGATGAATGAGTGTTTGCCAATTAAATCTGATGATATTTCAAAGGTTGTTAGGTGGAAAAATCACGCAGCATTACCAGAAAAAAGACAAACATTCCGAATTCGTTTCCAGTTGGAAAATGCTTCACTTTATGCTTTTTATTCAGGTTCTAAGGCTGTTCGCATAAATAAATAGGTTAATAAATTCTATTGCTATATAAATTAATAAAAGACAATGTTAAAATTAGGTATGATAGGGATGAGCAAAGGAAATGGTCATCCATATTCATGGTCGGCAATCATCAATGGAAATTTTAATAAAGCGGAAATGAATAAGTGTGGTTTTGCCGGAATCCCACTTTATCTTGAAGCAAATAGTGATACCCTTGGAATTGATGGCGCACAGGTTACTCATATCTGGACGCAAGACAGAAAGATCTCAGAGCATATTTGCAAAGCGGCTCAGATAGATAATGTGGTTGATGAAGTAGAAGATATGATAGGAAATGTGGATGCAGTATTGCTCGCTCGAGATGATCCGGAATATCATGTGGCTATGGCTAAACCATTTTTAGATGCGGGGATTCCAATATTTATTGATAAACCCTTGGCCATCACATCTGACGATCTTGCCTATTTTTCGGAAGAAAATCGAAGTGGAAAATTCATAATGTCATGTTCTTCCATGCGGTACTCTTCCGAGTGTCGTGCAGTTAAAACTGAAATGGCAGATATGGGAAATATTGAACTTGTTACAGTTGTTGGAGTGAAAGATTGGACGAAATATGGGATTCACATGTTGGAAGGACTTTTTGCTCTCTTGGATGATCCAATCCCCGAATCCGTTCAGCACATAAGTGAATCCGGCAAAGATATTGTATTTATAAAATTTCAAAATGGCATTTTGGCGACCGTCCATTTATTCATGGATATTACTGCTACTTTCCAACTTTCAATTTTTGGACACAACAGTTGGCAATTGATTGAAATTAAAAATTCATATTCAATGTTTAAGGAGAACCTTATAGAATTTGTAAAGTCAGTCGGTGAAGGGAAACCGCGTCTTGCATTTGAAAAAACAGAGCGTATAATTCGCACATTAATCGCCGCCAAAGAAAGCCTTGAGCTCGATGGAAAAACGATTCGTCTGATTTGAAATATTTTTTCTTTCAAGGGAAATCTAATATCATTTTTAAAGGGAAATACAAATGAATGTCAAAGAACTATTGAGTTTAAAAGGGAAAGTTATTTTGGTTACTGGTGGAGCAGGTAGCTATGGAAAGCGCATTGTCGAAGGATTGGCAGAAGCAGATGGCACTATCATCACCGCATCTCGAAATCTTAAGGCGGGACAAACACTTGCCCAGAGTTTACGCTCCAAAGGAATGGATGTTCATGCCATGCGTGTTGATCAGGCAGATCATGATGCTGTCATGATGCTGAAAGAACAAGTGTTAAAAAAATTTGGAAGATTGGATGTTTTTGTGAATAATGCTGTGAGTCGTCCCATGGAAGGCTACAACGAACCAATTGAAAATTTCGCAGAGTCCATGCGTGTGAATGGTACAGGCATGATGGATATTTTACGTGAAATGACTGACCTGATTGCCAAAAGCGGAGGAGGTAGCATCATCAATATTAGTTCAATGATGGGCATGTTTGGACCGGATCTGTCAAATTATGAAGGGACAGATATGGGTGACATGCCCCCTGACTACTTTTTCCATCGAGGCGGGATGATCAACTTAACAAGATATTTGGCCAGATTATTGGCAAAAAAGCATATTCGTGCCAATTGCATTAGTCCGGGAGGATTATTCGATAATCAACCAAAAAGATTTGTTGAAAATTATAATAAAAAAGTTCCTGCAGGCCGCATGGCCAACAATGATGATATCAAAGGATTGGTAGTGCTGCTTGCATCAGATGCTTCCGCCTATATCAATGGTGAAAATATATTGATGGATGGAGGAATGCATTGTTAAAAAAATAGATATTAGATACGGAATATGAAGAAAGCATCAAACTATCTATCTGGGTTAATTATAATAATAGCAACTACTCTGTGTGGTCAAGAGAAAGATGAATCAAATGATAATCATGCTCATAGTGGACTACACAAACTTGAATATAACAATCCCGGTTTACTGGTGGATTTAGATGCGGGATTTAAAGCCATTCCGATGTCCATGGATTTTGACGGTGACGGGGATTATGATCTGCTTATTTCAGAATCAGGTGCCTATATAGAAGCTGGGATTTTTTATTTTGAAAATATAAGCGGGAATGTCGAAATGCCGGTTTTTAGACAAGGAGAAAAAGTGTCTTATGAACGGCGAAGATTAGGATCCGATGGTAGTATGTTTGAAGCATCGAATGTAGATGGACGTGTGCATGTAATTTCTCCCGACAATGTCAGGGAACGACTATTGATTTATAAAGATGTTCCTCATAATGTTTTTTGGGATGATAATGAAATCCACCTTTCTGCAAAGGGTTTTGAGTATTTACACTTCTTCAAAAATACCCAGTGGAAAATGATCGATTTTGATGGAGATGGTATCCATGATTTAGTATGTGCTGCTTTCTCTTCAAGTTCATCACGTTTGCGTGGTGCTGGTGCCAGAGAGAGAAAAAATGCTTACTCAAGATTTGAAAAACACAATCGGCTTGTATTTTTTAAAAATAATGGAGATGACGATAATCCAGAGTACGGTGATCCGATAGAGATATTAAAAGAGAATGGCGAATCGTTGGCCAAAAATCTTGCTATAAAACCCATGTTTGCCGATTACGATAATGATGGGGATTTTGATTTTATAGGTATAGGAAAGACTGATGAAAATGCAAAACAAAGCGAGAAATGGAATGACAATTATTATATCTATTTTGAAAATACAGGGACAAAATCAAAATATAATTTCTCATCACGTAAAATACTCAAGTATGATGAAATCCCAATACTTATGGAATCTCGGGCAACAATACATACCACAGCGATTGACTGGGATAAAGATGGACATGTTGATATTATTGCCGGAGATGAAGGAGGCAGGATAGCATTTTTAAAAAATACAGGAAAAGTATCTGATGGTGTTCCACAGTTTTTACCACCACGACACTTTAAACAAGAGGCAAAATATGTCGATTTTGGAGCACTTACTACCCCTCGTGTTTTCGATTGGGATGGCGACGGGTTAGATGATATCATTAGTGGAAATGGTGTGGGGTATATCGGCTTTTATAAAAACCTAGGAGGAGATAGCCCAAAGTGGGATACACCAAAACTTTTAGAGATTAATGGCACTCCAATCAGGCTTATTGCAGATGAAGCACTTCCAAACACCGAAGAGCCTAGATGGGGTTATACCACTATTGATGTGGGTTATTGGGACGAAGATGAACTTCCCGATATTTTAGTAAATGAACACAATGGAAATATTGTTTTCCTGAAAAATATTGGGAATAGAAATGATCCTAAGCTTGCACCACCTCAACCAATAACCGTACAGTGGAAAGGAAAGCCACAAAAACCTGCCTGGGTACCAGGGACTTCAAATGGCAATGAGCTTCTGGCTCCCTGGAGAACATCACCTTTTATCATAGACTTTAATAAAGATGGACTTAATGACCTTGTAATGCTGGATTATAAAGGCTTTCTATCCGTTTACCTGCGCTATAAAGAAAATGATGAATTGCTATTGGCGCATCCTAAAAGAAGCTTTGTTTATCCTTCGGGGAAACCAATTCTTTTAAATCAACGAACCGGATCCAGTAGCGGGCGATTAAAAATTACCTTTGCAGATTGGGATGGTGATGGTCTAAAGGACTTGGTCTTTTCATCGAAGCCGGCAGTGGATTGGATGAAAAATATGGGGATGAAAGATGGGAAAATGATGCTTCAATACATGGGGCGAGTGGTTTCCAGAACTTTGATGGGACACACAGATGGACCGGTTGTTGCCGACTGGAACAAGGATGGAATTCCCGATCTCTTGGTAGGTACCGAACACGGCGTTTTTTACCATTGGGAACGACCTGGTTTTGAAATCACAACGACCATGACAACCTCGGGAAAGCAGCATCCGGTTAAGTATCCATATTTTAAAAGATAAAAGTTCACATTGCGCTATGCATAAAAAATGAAGTGGGTTATAAATATATGCTTTGTTCTGACAATTGTCTTTTTATTCCAATGTCATAAAAAAGAGAATATTGAAAATCATACTTGGCCGGAAGTAAAATCTGTGCATAAGCCAGGGACATTTTGGTGGTGGATGGGTAGTGCAGTGGATAAAGATAATCTTACGTATAACCTTGAAAATTTGGCAGATGTAGGGATGGGAACTGTACATGTTGTACCTATTTATGGAGCCAAGAATGAGGAAGATAGATATATAAATTTTCTGAGCCCAAAGTGGATGGAAATGCTCGCATACACGGTGGAGGAGGCAAATAGATTGGGCATGAATTTAGATATGAGCACCACAACAGGGTGGCCTTTTGGAGGGTCTCATGTTACCCCTTTTTATGCAGCCGCAAAATTTGATTACGAAAAGTTTACAATTAATGAAGGCACAAATTTTATAAAAAAACTTGATACATCTTTTTTGGAATATGTTGTGGCATATGATGATAATGATTCAATTATCCATCTTCAGGATAGAATAAATAATGAAGGAGTTTTGAGTTGGACTGCTCCTATCGGGCAATGGGAAATATATGTTACTTATAAAAAAGGTACCGAGCAAAAAGTAAAAAGAGCAGCTCCGGGAAATGTCGGTTTGGTATTGGACCCATTTTCACCTGGCGGGTTAGATTACTATCTCGATAGATATGATAGAGCCTTTGCAAATTATGACGGTATAAATATTCGGGCACAATATCATGATTCATATGAATATTATCGTGCAACCTGGACAAACAATTTTTACGAACAATTCAAAGAAAAAAATAACTATGATCTTAAAGATTACTTGCCCGCCATATTAGATTCTGCTAAGATCAATTCTCATATTAAGGCAGATTACAGACGCACACTCGCTGATCTGCACTTAGCATACATTAAAAAATGGAATAAATGGGCAAATGATAAGGGTTGGAAAACTCGCAATCAGGCACATGGTGCACCAGGGAATTTACTTGATCTTTATGCCGCTGCAGATATACCGGAAACAGAAACTTATGGATCGCGAAAATTTAATATTCCGGGAATGCGATATAAAGTAGAAAACAATTCGACAAGTGTTCCGCCAAATCCTTTAATACTCAAGTTTTCTACTTCGGCTGCCCACGTTACCGGCAAACAGCTCATCAGTTCCGAAACCTGTACCTGGCTTCGAGAGCATTATAAATCTTCCCTATCTCAGGTCAAACCTGAAATTGATGAGCTTTTTTTTAGTGGAGTAAACCATATTATTTTTCATGGTAATGCATACACTCCGAAGGATACACCATGGCCCGGATGGTTATTTTATGCTTCATCACATTTCGAAAAAGAAAATGCATTTTGGCGAGATTTTAAGTCATTAAATAGTTATATCACAAGGTGCCAATCAATTTTGCAATCAGGCCATCCCGCTAACGATATATTGCTGTATTGGCCTGTCGAAGATATTTATCATGCCTACCCATACATGTTGATAAAATCTATGAATGTGCATAGAATTGATTGGTTTGAAGATTCTGAATTCGGAAAATTAGCAAAACATTTGGAGGAGAAAGGATATAGTTTCGATTACATATCCGATACCCAATTATTAGAAGTTAGTTATTTGAAAGATAGATTAAATACAAATGGAAATAATTATAAAACTATTTTAATACCCAAAACAAAACATATTCCATTGCCAACGTGGCGGCATCTCTACCAAATAGCTGAAAAGGGAGGGACGGTCATATTTCAGGAAAGTTTGCCGGCAGATGTTCCGGGGTTTAATAATCTTGAACAACGAAGATCTGCGCTTCAATCATCAATATCGAAATTAAAATTTAAACCTGTTGAAAATACCAATATCAAGAAAGCGGCAGTCGGAAATGGGTCTTTTCTATTGGGTAGTGAAGTAGATGTAGCATTGTACCTGACGGATATCCGAGAAGAAAAAATTGTGCATGAAGGAATGAATTACATCCGAAGATTGCACGAAAAGGGGTACTATTATTTTATAACAAATCTCTCAGATAAGAAATTAGATTCGTGGATTCCGCTTAGTATTGATTTTGAATCAGCAATAATTTATGACCCACGATATCAAGACAAAATTGGTGTTGCTGACGTAAGGCATACTAAAGAAAACAATGAAATATATTTACAGTTGCAGCCGGGAGAATCTTGTTTTATAAAGACATTTACTAATGGAAAAGTTGATGGAAATAAATGGAAATATTTTAAACCTTCTTCTGAACCTTTAGAAATTACTGGAGAGTGGCAAGTAGATTTTGTTGATGGTAGTCCGATATTGCCAGTATCATTCAAAACCAATAGTCTAAAATCCTGGACGATTATAGGAGATTCTATGGCTCAGGGTTTTGCCGGTACAGCAAAATATTCAATGAGTTTCGATTTGCCGGATAAGGCAACAGATAATTGGAATTTGGATTTGGGCATAGTTTGCGAAAGTGCCAGAGTTAAGGTTAATGGAAATGCAGTAGGTACACTTTGGAGTTTTCCATTTAATATCCACATCGGGAAATTTGTAAAACCTGGTGTCAATATAATTGAGATTGAGGTGACCAACATTTCGGCAAACCGATTGCGGGAGTTGGACAGGACAAATAAAGATTGGAAACAGTTTTTCTTTATTTATATCACCAATAAATCACCAGAGGCTTCAAACTGGGAATTAATGGACTCCGGTCTCCTTGGACCTGTAACTTTAACTCCTGTGAATTATCGTTAATAGTAACTCCCCGGAAAATCTTTAAGCATAAAACATATCAATTTTCTCGTTAATCCGAATGACAAGATCATTCTTTATAAATCCGCATTAAAGTATTCGTTATTCTTTAATGCGGATTTTTTTTCATAGAAAACATCAACGAGATATAGGATCATTTCAAAATCTGTTGTAATACCAACGAGAGTATCAATACAACAAATACCAATAATATGAAATCATTGTTTGCACTAATCTTTTTATCCCTGGTCACATTTTCAGATATTAAAGTTGATATAAAAAATACCCGGAATGATAGAGAATTCAAGCTCCCGCATATTGTAGCGCTGCTGGATTATGAGGAATACCTCATATGTTAAACCAACACAACGGAGTACAAACAGGTACAGGACCAATACTTTACTGAACATGTCAGACGTAGTTTTTCACAAAGTGAAGAGCAAAAGATTGGTAAGATATTCAGATCAAAGTCCAAAAAAATAAATGAATCGAAATATGCTAAACTAATCGATGCGCCCATTACCTCTGTTCAGGAATAAGGAGAAAAGGTATGTATCGAAACCAGGCAAAGATTATACATCTTTGATTCAGCATCCGAGGAATTGACAAAACATGAATCTTTAGAAAATGAATTTAATTCGCCCCAACTGCTTTCCTTTTTAAAGTTTTCATACCATATCACCATTGATAAAAAATTGAATTGAAATATGAAAACAATTACCATAGGACTTATTCTTTTGATTACTTTTTCCTGTAGTGTAACCGTACGGGAAAATTGTGATAAAACTGGACACCGGCTTCCTGCTAATGTAATGCCCACGCTAGGATGTTGGTTCTGGACAGAAGCAGAGTTTGAGCCAAAAGGCTATCAATCATTCATTAATCAGGTCAGTCTTCATTCCTCCTATAATTATCTTACCACAAGTATCAGAGCGTCAAAAATTGAAGTGACAGATAATGACGCACACGATCAAATCAAAGCGGCTGCAATATATGCCAGGGACCATGGAGTTCCGATTGTTATGGACCTCGATGTCCGGTTGGCACGTCGGGCATTCGAGGCAAGATATCCTGATGAACTTCAGGAAATGGTGCTATTGAAGGAAATTGAACTATCTGTTGCAAAGAGCACGGATGTTGTGATTAACAGCGTTGACCTCGGCGATCATTATACCCACAGAACTACTAATTATATTCCACTTCAAGGTAAACTGCTTCGGGTTTATTCCTATAACCGGGGTTCAAACGGAATAGATCCTCAGACACTCAAAGATATAACGAACAAATGCAAAGTGATTTCCTCTTCCAAAGATTCTGTCCGCGTTCAATTACCAAAAAATAAAAAATATACCTCAAGTCAGGCATGTGTAATGGTTTCCTTTACTCACCTGACACCCGATGTGTTTGCCCCCCATTTAATAGATTTTCAACGCCAAATTATCAGGCAGTATTCTGACACACAGCTGGCCGGAGTTTGCAAAGATGAGTGGGGATTTCCTCCGGATTATAATGGAAATCCCGAAAAGGATCAATTTTGGTATTCGAAACATCGTGCAACAGCTTACGCCATAAGAACAGTCGGACGCGATCTTTTAGCAGACTTTTTGTTAATGCATGCAGGCATCAAGGGCCAGGAAAACCAACGTCTCATGGCTATAAATCACTTTATGGAGATGTCTTGGCAGCGCAATGGTGAAGTGGAAAATGATTTTTACGATGTTGTAAAAGAAGTTTTCGGTTCTAATGCCATAGTGGCGACTCATCCAACCTGGTGGCCATATCCCGATCAGCGTGAGTTTAAAAAAAATGGTCTTGATTGGTGGGTAGCAACCCGGGATTGGGCACAAACGGACGAATTGACTCCCTTCGCAGTACGTACTGCGCTTGCTAAAAAATGGTCGAGCCCAGTTTGGTACAATATGTATTATTCTAAAAATGTATCAGACTACGAACATTCTGTGTGGAGTTTTGCCCTTGCTGGTGGAAGAATCAATTATCATCAACCCTATCCTTCCGAGAGTATTGAAAAGGCCAGAACAGAGCTTTTACGAGGAGATTTAATGCAGGCGGAAAGCCGGGTACGACTATTAAATTTTATAAGCCAAAGTCCCTTGGATTGCCAGGTAGCGGTAATCTTTGGACATGCTTCTGCCATGAACTGGGCCGGTGCAGACTTCAATGACGTCGGGATGGAAGTAGCAGATAATCTTTGGCGTGAAGGGTTTCCTGCAGATTTGATACCCAGCAGCGAGATAGAAAACAAAAATTTGTATCTCAACGAAGATGGCTGGATTTGCTATGGATCACAACGCTATTCCGCTGTTGTCCTTTATCATCCAGAATTTGAAAAACCTTCAACCTCTACATTTTTTAAGGAAGCCCAGAACGGGCCAACAATGTTGTACAGCGTAGGAAACTGGACTCAGGATTTCAATGGGCAAGCGGCTAATGGAGAGACCGTATTGCCTAAAACCATGACTAAATCATCGAAAGTAAAAATTGTGTCAGAAATCAGCCAAGCTTTACGAGCACAAAATATACTACCACAGACACCTGCAGCTTCTCAATTAAAAGGATTTGGACACACATCCAGTTCACCTTCCACATCCGGATTCTGCCGCCTTATTGACGGAACAATTATCCAGATTGCAGGGACAAATAACGTTACAGGCGATCTAATTCAATCAAGTATTAAAATCGGTAAGTACAATGCGACTTTTGACGCAATAGGCGTAGCTGCTGCCCGGCTCGACAGTGAAGGCCGTGTAGAAACCATGGCTGCCGGTGGATTAAAGCATTTTAAAGCAGGAAACTTTGAAATCAAATTGGATCAGCGGGCGGATATTGCTCTTTGGAAAAATGAACAGGGTAAATGGGAAGGTGTTATTCAGGGATGGAAGGGGACAGTACCAACGCAATTATTGAATATAACTAAAGATTGGATACGCCTTGATATTCCGATTCCGCTTTGATAACATTATTATAGGCAATCACAATATATTGAAAAATGATTTAGAATTAATACATATTTCGTCGAAAATATGTTCTTTATTCTTGATTAAATTATTTTTTATAAATCTTCACACAAATACCAGATAATCAATTTTCAGCTTCGCCCGGATACGCAGACTTGTGTCCAATACCACAATCTTTTCATGAATTTTTAAGAGGAATAATAAATCGTATAAATTGAAATTTTAGGTTATGTTTCTTTCTAACCTGGTTTCTTAACATTAAGAATGATTAATTCTATCATTTTTATTTTTCAGCCCAGTCAGGTTTTGGAAATTTTCTTATTCTTGAATATCTTTTATAACTATCAAAAACCGCTGTATCCGGTCCGGTAACTCGG
Source organism: uncultured Roseivirgaceae bacterium (assembly GCA_964423255.1). Taxonomy (GTDB): domain Bacteria; phylum Bacteroidota; class Bacteroidia; order Cytophagales; family Cyclobacteriaceae; genus JAAUQL01. The sequence goes on from CAYREN010000050.1 coordinate 15,036, forward strand.
GGATCATTGGTATTTTTCAACACCGTCATCAACTCGCTCTTCAGTTCATCTTCAACATCTTTATACTCAGATATTCCAGCCAAATTATTTAGACAAAAGGGATCAGTTACCACATCATAAAGTTCCACCTCAGGTCTTTTTCCATGGGCCAATTCGAAATACCTTTGGTTTTCATTATCCTGATAGTTTTCAATAATAAATGTTTTTGATGGACAATCATCAATATCTGTGAAGGCAGCATCTTTTATGTATTTACCTTGATTATCCAATCCGTAAATTGGCAATAACTTGGATGGATTTTCAGGATCAAATTTTTGTGGTGCACCAGCTGGCCATCGCTCGGGTTTGATATTCCAGATATAGATAAAATTTTTACTTCTTATTACACGTTGCGGGTATCCAAGATTCATATATCTGGAAGAGGAGTGCCTTTCTCTGCTTGCTATGGCATATTTCCTTGTTGCATCGACGATACCTTGCTTTTCTGAATTCAAAAGATTTAATATACTTTTTCCAGTAATGGGAAGCATACCTTCTGGGCTTGTTTTGGTCAATTCTAAAATGGTTGGAGCAAAATCAATAAAGCTGACTGGGTCATCAACTATTCGGCCACCCGGAAAATTCTTAGGAAATCTTATCGCAAGAGGTACATGAACACCGTATTCAAAACTGTTTGCTTTTGCCCGGGGAAATGGCATGCCATTGTCAGCTGTCACAATGATGATTGTGTTTTCTATTTCTCCAATCTTCTCGAGATATTCCACCATCCATTGAAGATGTAAATCAAACCATTCTATTTCCACAGCATAGTCCAGCATATCTCCACGGATCAATTCATCATCTGGTAGAAATCCAGGGACCTCTACATCCGCTATTTTTTTATTCATACGTTTCCAAGAGTCTTTTTCGTAAGCTCTGTGGGGTTCGTGTGCTCCATACCAAAAGAAAAAGGGTTTATCTCCACGGACATTTTCCATGAAATATTTAAAATTTTCATAATAGTTCTTTTTAGAAATACCATTTGCATACTGAGCATCGATTTGGCCACTATTATATGAAATTGAACTATGTTTAATTCCGCCAGCGTTGGTTTTTCTCCAAAGAGAATCCTTTTCATCACGTGCATATTGGAATGGGCCTACCCCCTTGCCTGTGAGACCAGTCACATATCCATTATTATCCAATAGGTCGATAAACGGAACATGTTTTTTTAACCATGAGGAAGCATGTTGTCCCGATTGCTCGTTTTGCCAATGATAGCGTCCTGTCACCAAAGAACTTCTGGAAGGGGCGCATCCTGGAGATCCGGCATAGCAATTTGAGAAATAAACACCTTCGCGTGCAATTTTGTCAAATGCTGGAGTTTGGATGAATTTGCTACCTATAAAACTAGTATGTGCAAAAGACTGATCATCACTAATGGCAAATAAAATATTAGGCCGTTTCGATTCAGGAGACTTTTGACTGCAGCTAAAGCCTAATATTAATAATACAAGTGGAACAAAAGTATGTGTAAACTTCATTTGTAATTTTTTTTTGTTTTTGTCTATCGCTACCTAAATATATAAGATTTGATTCTGAGATTTGCAAATTGTATTTGTTCATCTTAAAAAGATGGAATATTCTCAAAATCTATATATGTGTAGGTTCATTTATTGGTAGAATTTGGTAATTATCTGAGTTATTACCAAATTCAATATTTTTAAAGACAATACACAATTATGAAAATATTATACGTACTGATATTTATTTTATCTACTTCTTTTGTTTTGGATGATAAAAACTTAATAATCGAAGAAGGTGTGGGAATAGGAAAACTCCAACTTGGTCAATCTTTTGAGGAAGTAGTAGATATTTTGGGTTTTGGTGGGGACCTGAAAACCTATGAAGATTATTTGGCCGAGGAGTTATTTAATGAGGATCCGGAAATCGCTTTAGAATGTGCGATAGGTTTTGACTATTATATCAAGTACGAGCATTTACTCACCATTCCGGTTTCGTACATATTTTTTAAGGATAATGTCATCAATCAAATAAAAGTTTCTAGTTTTCCAGCCTATTATTTTTCTATTGCTAAAGATACTAAAACAAAAAATGGATTAGGTTTTTGGGCTGAGGATAAGCGTGTTGTCGATATTTATGGTACACCAGACCTCAAGGTGGATTATCAGGGATTTATACTCAATTCTTATTTTTATTTTGAAGATGGTATCACCGTAAATATGAGAGAAAATAACTATCGGTCTGCACATATTTATAAAAGGCCAAATGCTGATATTATTGAAAAATTCAGGAAAGAGTTTTAGGAAATTGTAGCCGATTTGGTTGTGGGGCTATCTTTCTTTTGCAAATAATTGTGATCAGGAAGTTCGATAATAAACTGTGATCCTTCACCATATACAGATTTCAATTTGATATTTCCTTTTAACTTACTGACCATTTCTTTTGCGATATAAAGCCCGATACCAGATCCTGTAGATTTTTCGGATGCTCTGTAAAACATATCGTAAATCTTTTCTTGGTATTCTTCTCGTATTCCTTCACCATTATCTTCAATTATTATTTGAAAGGATCCGTCCACTCTCAATGCAGAAATTCTAAGCCAGGGGTCATTATTTTCACGATTTGAAAATTTGCTGGCATTTGATAAAATATTCTTAATAATTATTTTGAGCCGCAAAGGGTCAGATATCACCTCAAAATCTGACGGAAGAGAAAGATTGACATCGATATGTTCAAAGTGGTCTCCCATAAAATGATCTTTGAAAATATCCTCTATAAAGTAGTATAAATTTATTTCTCTAAGCTTTTTATCAATCCGCATATTCCTGGAAAAATCAAGAATATCTTCAATAAATTCGTCAAGTCTATGAACTCTTGATTCAATCAATTGAAAGCACTTGGCAATTTCACTTTCACTTTTAGATTTTAGTCCGATATTAATCAACCCGAGCATGGAAGTTAGCGGAGATCTGATATCGTGTGAAGCACTATATACAAAATTGTCCAACTCTAAATTGGTTTTTTCGAGCATTTTGTTTTGCTTTTTTATGTGCTCTTCGGCAAGTTTCCTATCATGGATTTTTATAATGGAACCGACCATTCTTATCGGGTCTTCGGATTCATTCCACACTGCTTGTCCCGAATCAATATACCATTTATAACCTCCATTTTTTGTTCTTAATCTCAGTTCTACAGCGTATCTGGACCCATTTACAAGATGACTCTCTAAAGCAAACTTAGCTCGTTCTAAATCTTCGGGATGAACAATTTCATAATAGTTTTCTAATGAAAATATAGTCAATTCATCCGACTCATAACCTAGCAATTTTTTCCACATTGGCGAATGATAAATTTCATTATTTTGTATATCCCAATCGTATATCCCGGAGTTGGATCCGCTTATAGCCAATTCAAATCTTTGCTTACTGCTTTTTAATTCCTCTGTAGTCCTGATAAGATTTTCATCTTTTTTGATAAGGCTTGACTCTATAGAATAATTGAGCTTGATTAAAAAAACTATCACTAAAACGGTAGCTATTATCGATATAAGGAAATTTATTAGAAAGTTTGCTATTTCAGATTCTTCCGGAGCATACCGCTTAGGCAATATGGGTACGTCAAAAAAGAATACAAATAAAAAAAGAGTAAGTGAAAATAAAGTAAATATTATTCCTTTATGTATCGCTTTGAAATCGAAAAGTGCGAAAGCGGCAACGGTAAGTGGGAAAAAATTAAAGTAATTGCCACTACCAATTGTTCCGGTAATACTGAATATTAATATTACAAAAAGAGTTGACGTTAATAGTAATAATTTTGCCAGTTCATAATGTTTTGAGCGATTTAGAAAAAATGAAATAATTGCAAAATTAACCAGAGTCAAATAAAGAAGTATTGAATTTGTTAAACCAAGATATAAGTCGGAAAGCAAATAAATAATACAAACTCCAATGACCAATATGCTCAGATATCCTGTCAGCATAGCACGTTTAAAAATACTATTTGACTCAATAAAATGATGATCGCCTAAGATCAGGCGTTGTGAAAAGTCTTCCAAATTTGGGTTAAGCATGAATAAAAATT
>CAYREN010000051.1:0-14477 GCA_964423255.1 uncultured Roseivirgaceae bacterium
CAAACAGAAGCCTCTCCATGCTTGGAAAATATAAAGCTCTGAAAAACCTCGGTGAACACCAGAAAGCTGCGCAGATTAAAGAAATGTTATTGGTAAATTGGAAAAATGCCGATGGGCAGGTACACGCATTACTGGATTGATGAGGACCTTAATGGCAAATTTTGATACTGTAAAGATTTACGATTAGTATCATTTTAGCATTTTTACTTCTCAAACCATCTTCCATAATCAGGATAGATAACAAATATTAATTTTGCCAATGCAGAATGTGATAAACTAAATCAATGAAAATAGTATTCTCAAAAAAAGGAATAGGAGCATTATTAGCAGTTGCTGGGATTATAATGTTCTCCGCAAAGGCAATAATGGTCAAATTGGGATATAGGTACGATGTCGATGCGCTTACCTTGCTTCTATTGAGAATGCTATTTGCTCTCCCCATTTATTTGGTAATTGCTATCCGGGAAACTAAAAAGATTAATGCATATAAAATGACCAGGAAAGACATCCTGTTCATATTTGCGCTTGGTTTTTTAGGATACTATGTCGCCAGCTATTTTGATTTTTATGGCTTACAATTTATTTCAGCAAGCCTTGAGAGGCTAATATTGTTTTTATACCCTACATTGGTCATCCTCATTTCCAGCATAGTTTTAAAAAAGAAAGCAACCAAATTCCAGATATATGCCATCTTGCTTTCCTATCTTGGAATTGTTGTTGCATTCGCCGATGATTTAAATATTGAAGGCAATGGTCTATGGCGAGGTACTATTGCCATAATGATAAGTGCCTTCACTTATGCAATTTATCTGGTGGGTAGTGGAGAGTTAATTCCAAAATATGGACCTGTCAGATTTACTGCGTATGCGATGACTGCATCCTGTATTATGGTGATTTTACATTATCTATTGATAAATTCTTTTGAAGTGCTCAATCAACCGTGGGAAGTTTATGCTATTGGATTTAGCATGGCCATAATATCTACAGTAATTCCCTCCTTCTTAATTTCTGAAGCAATAAAAAGATTGGGGGCATCGCATTTTGCTATTTATGGCAGTTTGGGTCCAATTTCAACAATTATATTGGCAATTATTGTACTTGGCGAAAGGATTGACTTATATCAAATCCTTGGCACAATAATCGTAATTTTAGGTGTGAGCATGGTCAACGCAAATAAGAAATAATGAATGACCGAGAAATGGTTATAAATATTGATTTATATTAAACTCTGTAAAATCTGGAATAATGAGATCAACATCTGTATGTGTATAGAATTTGCTCTGATTTGCCTCTGGGTCTAATACTATAATTTTTCCAACACCAGCACTTTTAGCTGCAACAACACCGGTTTCAGAATCCTCAAATACTATACATTTCGATGCAATTGCACCAATATTATTTGCTGCTTTCAAAAACATATCCGGAGCAGGTTTGCCCTTGATGATATTGTCATCATATACAATTTCTTCAAAATCAAACCATCGATCCAAACCAAATTGCTCATTGAAAAATTTGACATTTTCGATCTCTGAGGCTGTTGCAATGGTCTTCGAAATTTTATGCTTCTGAAGAATGTTGAACAATCTTCTGGCTCCAGAAACTAATTTGAGATTAGTAGGATCTTGCAAGCAAATGCCTCTGTAATATACTTCTTTTCGATAGGCAATCTCACTTATTAAATTGTCAGAAACATCTTTTTGGAAAAGATATTGCATGATGGCCCTGTTTGTATGACCAAAAATATATTTCAAAAATTCTTCCTCAGTTATAGAGTTTGAGCGAATCTCCATTGATATTTTATTCCAAGCCTTCTTATGTATTTCAGAATCAAAAAAAAGAGTCCCATTAAAGTCAAAAATTACTCCTTCGATATTATTGTTCATCGATCCATTTTTTAACTTACTCTTATTTGCCAACTGGTTTTATCGGCAGAACCTACCACTACTAAATATTAAATTCATTTTTTTGAGTTTAATCAAATATAGCGTAACTTGTATTATTATTCACCTATCAAAGTTATGCTTATGCGCTAATTTTTACCTTTTATTGGGAATACCCAAAATTATGAGTAAAAAAGCCCCTTTATGGGGCTTTTTTACTTCTCAAATTTCGTGGATAGATAACACCTTAAGAATCTCCAATCTGTTTAGGAATAATTTGGATTTTTTATAAATACTTATGGAAATCCACATCTTGCAAAAACCAATCTTTCGGGATTAATATACCTGATAAAATAACTTAGGTTGCTATTTTTGATCTTGTATATTCAATTGATCAACAAATTTTTCGCAAAGATCATGTATCTGATGCGCCATTTCATCGTCATCAGTAGATCGCTTGATGCTATCTCCCAAGCCTGCCAAACACTCAATATAAAATTTCTTCATTTCATCTACAGGCATATCTTTTGCCCATAGATCTATTCGTAAAGATTGCTGTACTTTATGATCCCATAGAGCTATACTCACAGCTTTAGTTTCAGTTGGCATATCTCCCTTAGCATTGTCAGTGGCATTCCAGCTAATTTTTTCCGGGACATTATCTTTGTCCAGTTCAACATCAAATGTAATTTTAGATGTATTCATTTTTAAATAATATTTTTCAGGATTAATTGAGCCTCAATTTTATCTTTAAAAAGTTGTTCTTTTAAGCTTTCTAAACTCTCAAATTTTATTTCTGACCTTATTTTGCGATAGAACTCTACAACTATGCTGTCTCCATAAATGTTTTGATCAAAATCGAATATGTGAACTTCAATGCGTTTTTGAGTTCCATTAAATGTAGGCCTATAACCAATGTTTAGCATCCCGCCAAAGGAAGATTTTCGTACTTTAACTTTCACGGCATATATTCCTTCTTCAGGAATAAGCTTTTGCTTAAATCCCACTTCAATATTGGCAGTTGGAAAATCCATAGTTCGGCCAATTTTATTTCCCTCAATTACAATTCCATGAATGCAAAATGGTCTCCCAAGATAATCATTGGCAACTTCTACCCTGCCACCCAGCAGTGCTTTTCTAATTTTTGTTGAACTTACAGCCTTATTCTCTATCATTTGCTTGGGAATCTCTTCAACCTCAAAACCATATTTCGGTGCATCTTTTTTTAACTCTTCAAAGCTACCGGAACGATTTCTTCCAAATTTATGATCATACCCAATGACAAGTTTTTTGGTCCCAATTTTATCAACAAGAATATCTTTGATAAATTTCTCAGATGTTAGCTTTGAAAAGGCTTGGTCAAAAGGAATTATTACCAAGTGATTGATGTGCTGAAGATTTAACAACTCTATTTTTTCCTCGATGGAAGTGAGCAAACTTAATTCTTGATTGGGATATAAAACGATTCTTGGATGAGGCCAATATGTAATAAGCACAGATTCTCCTCCATTTTTATTGGTGATTTCTGCAAGTCGCTGTAGAATTTTTTGATGACCGAAATGTACGCCATCAAAAGTCCCCGAAGTTACTACGGCAAAATTCAGCTTGCGAAATTCATTTAATCCTTTATAAATCTTCATGAATTTACTTTTTGAAAATCATTCATGAATTCATCAATTGATAAAGCATTTTCTATTTTGAACTGACCAATTCGAGTTCTTTTCAATGCCGACATATAAGCTCCTACACCTAATATTTCACCAAAGTCCCTAACCAGACTTCTTACATAAAATCCCTTTGAACAAACAAGTTTGAAATGAACATTGGGCAAATCTATTTTTGTAATCTCAAATTCCTTAGACTCTACCGGTCTGGGTTCAATTTTCACGTGCTCTCCCTTTCTGGCTTTTTTATATAATGGCTCTCCATCTTTTTTTATAGCAGAATAAATCGGTGGTGCTTGCATCAAATTTCCAATGAATTTTTTAGCTGCATGTTCGATATTTTCATGTGTAATATGAGCAATGGAAACATCACTGTTGAATGCCGTTTCTAAGTCGACAGACGGAGTCGTTTTTCCCAAAACCATTGAACCCTCATACTCCTTCTCCAAGCCCATAAACTGATTTATTTGCTTGGTCATTTTACCAAGGCAAACAATCAAAAGTCCGGTTGCCAAGGGATCCAATGTACCAGCATGACCTACCTTTTTTATTCTGACCAAATTCCGAATCTTTTTCACAACATCAAATGATGTCCAATTCAATTCTTTATTAATCAGAACCTGTTTACCTTCCTCTGGGACAAAGCTATTTATCATAATAAACTAATGAAGATGGAAACAGCTCCAACAAAAAAACAGTAATAAGCAAAATAAATTAATTTGCCTCTTTTTACAATTTTAATCATCCACGTGCAGGCAAGAAGTCCGAATACAAATGCTGAGACAAAACCGACAATAAGCGCCGGTGTACTAATTCCGTTTGCAATGCTGGGAGATCCCAGGTAGTCCTTTACCTTTATCAAGGTGGCTCCAATGATTGGGAGCAAAACCATGATGAATGAAAATTTAGTAGCCTTTTCTTTATCAACTCCCAAAATAAGGGCTGTAGAGATTGTTGATCCAGACCTTGATATTCCAGGAATTATAGCAATTGCTTGTGCCAAACCAATAATTATCGCTCTTCCGTATGAAACATCATTTATGGTATTTTTTGCATAATAGGTAAACGTCAATAATATACCTGTTACAATTAACATTGATCCTACAAAGATGACATTGCCATTAAACAATGCCTCAATCTTATCTTCAAACAATATTCCAATTACACCTACCGGAATCATAGAAATAACAATTTTCGTTGCATAGTGAAGTGATTCATTGTTTTTGAATTGAAGTATTCCTTTAAAAATTTCGCACAATTCCTTTCTGAAAACAATGATGGTACTCAGTGCTGTGGCTGCATGAACAACAATGGAAAAAAGAAGGTTGTCTGTTGTATTTATATTTAGTATTGCTTTACCAAGCTCTATGTGTCCAGAACTGCTTACAGGTAAAAACTCAGTTAACCCTTGAATTATCCCAAGGATTATAGCTTCAATAATACTCATATTCTATTTTTTGCCCTTATGAAATATTGCAAAAAATTCAACGACAAATCCACCCATAACGATAATGGGTCCCAGCGTAATACCAAGAAACCCAAAACCGTAGTCTTCTTTATCAAGTGTCATAACAAAAAAACCAATCGCTAATATTCCAATTCCTATTAACATCAGGATGTAGTTGGCTTTTTTAAAGGCTAATTTTTCTTTATTACTCATATGTTAATATAATTCATCTAAAGACATTTTCAGATATTTGTTCACTGCTTTATAAGTACTGATCATTCCAATTACTATCCCCAAAACTAATAAAAATGCAAAAAGTATTATCAATTCGTTTGTTGACTGAAGTTGTTTCAGCTCTTCAATCGCATTATTGGCATAGTTAAGTATGGCAAATAAAAGTGATGAAGCAATCAAACCTGACAAAAGACCATGCAACCCTGCTCTCCGTACAAATGGAATAATGATAAATCCAGCTTTTGCACCTACCAATTGCATGCTTCTGATTAAAAAACGTTGGGAAAATAAGGCGAGTTTTATTGTACTATTGATTAGTACAACTATTGTAATTAATAGAATAAATGTAAACCCAACTAAAACCAGGCTGATTTTTGTGATGTTTTTATTTATTGATTGAACAAGATTTTGTATATAGACCACCTCAAAAACTGATTCAACTTTAGCCAATTGATTTTCAATACTTTTCAAACTATCAATCTGTTGATAAGAAGGAATTATTTTTATAACAAACGCATCTCTCAAAGGGTTATCCCCTAAAAATTCTATAAAATCTTCTCCCGTACTTTCCACAAATAATTTAGCTGCGTCTTCTTTGGAAATAAATTCTACTGAAGATTTTTGTCCTTCTTTAACGATATACTTCTTTTGATTAAGAAGCTTATTGATTCTAATCTTATCATTTTCGGCCACAAATTTATCAAGGTAAATTTGCATAGAAATATTTTCACGAATAGAATCTTTCAATTTATTGGAATGCAAAATGAGCAAACCAAACAGACCAATTACAAAAAGCGCCAGTGTCAAGCTAAATATCACACTTACATAAGGAAAGCTTCCTAACCTCTTTTTCTTTTTGTATTTCATTGGAAATTCACATCAATAAATTGTTGGCAAAACTAATAATAAAAAGTTTAAGCCATTTAAATAAATATAAATTTGTCAAATATGAACTATATAATTTATTATAACATTTAATATTAATCCACTCTGAAATGTAAGATTTTCCACCTCCCAAATAGAGGACCTCAAATAGTTTGTTGATTTTAAAACTACCACTTCATGGATTACTGATAATAATAGTTAATAATCAATGAATCCAGTCTTTTCCGATTAGTTTCAAAAATTTAGTAAAAAAGGAAAAATCAGAGCTGATATTGCCAATATGATATTGGAAGAAATAAAGAAAGGAGAATTGACTGCCCTCATTGCTCGATCAGCTGATTTTTATGGACCGGGCATCCGGGAAAACAGTGTAATTACCGAAACAGATTTTAAACCATTAAGTGAGGGGAAAAAAGCAAACTGGGTTGGCTCAATTAATGTAAAATATACTTATACCTACACTCCAGATGCTGGAAAAGCCACTGCACTTTTGGGCAATACAGACGATGCTTTTAATCAAGTATGGCATTTGCCTACTGATTCAAATCCTCCAACCGGAAAAGAATGGATTGAATTAATAGCCAAAGAAATGGGTGTAAAACCAGCATTTCGCACTGCACCAAAATTCATGATTAGGATCTTAGGTTTATTTATACCTATCATGAAAGAGATGGTGGAAATGATGTATCAATTTGACAGAGATTATGTATTCAATAGTGACAAATTTGAAAATAGATTTGACTTAAAACCCACAAAATATTTAAAAGGAATTCAGGAAATTGTTAAGGCAGATTATCAATAATAATAGATTGCGATTTTTTATTAGAAACTTTTCCTTCATTTGCTATCAATAAAAATTAGAAAATTTCAATAATAGGATCAAATACATATTTTTTAAAATTTCATGTTCACGTGTGCATAAAATTAGTATATTTGATTTGAAGTCCTTAAAACAAATTAAATTAATATGACAAAACTATCTTTTGAAGACCTGAATAATAAAGTTTGTGTGATTACCGGAGGCGGTGGTGTAATCGGCAAAGCCTTGGCAATCGGCCTTGGATCTGTTGGTGTAAAAACTGCTTTACTTGACCTGAATAAAGAATCGGCTGATAAAGTTGCTGCTGAGGTAGAAGCTGAAACGGGTAGCAAATCAATTGGTGTCAAAACTAACGTTCTGCTTAAAGAATCATTGGAAACTGCAAAAAAAGAAGTTAATGATAAGTTAGGAAAGATAAATATGCTCATCAATGGAGCTGGAGGTAATTCACCAAAAGCAACTTCAGCAGCAGAAACGATGACTGAAGACCTTAAAAAAGATTTGGGTAAAACATTTTATGGCTTGGATATGGCGGGATTTGAATTTGTCTTTAATCTTAATTTTATGGGCACCATTCTCCCAACCATGATATTGTCAAAAGATATGATTGATGATGGAGGTGTAGTATTGAATATTTCATCAATGAGTGCATTTAGAACATTAACTAAAATACCAGCATATTCTGCAGCAAAATCTTCGATAAACAGCATTACCGAATGGCTTGCTGTTCATTTAGCACCTATAGGAATTAGAGTAAATGCCATCGCTCCCGGATTTTTTCTTACCAACCAGAATCGGTTTTTATTAACTGATGAAAAAACTGGAGAACTGACACCTCGAGGTCATAAGATTATTAACAATACGCCAATGGGAAGATTTGGTGAAGTGGAAGAACTGCAAGGTACTGTGAATTATTTAATGTCTGACCTTTCTAAATTCGTGACAGGAGTTGTGATGCCAATAGATGGAGGATTTAATGTTTATAGTGGCGTTTAGAAAAATAAAAAAATGGATTTATGAGATGCAATTAACATAAAATCGTTTTTAATAGAAATTCATAAAAACCTCAAAACCATAATTTATTATGAGTATAAAATTAAAAAGTAATTGTAAGTATGCCTTGCTTGTACCATCAAGTATGGGTGTGCGTATAACACCTGAGAATGGACAACCTGTCCATAGTAGCGACACCTTTAAAATGTATGCTACGAGTGCCGAAACTAATGTTTTAAGTATATCATCTTTTCTCGGTTTACCTACCAAAGTACTAACTACGTTTGTGAAGGGAAGTCCAATTGCTCAGTTTATAAAAAGTAATTTAAAAAGCAGGCACATCGATTTTGAAGGGCCGGAGGTAAATCAGGGAGATTCCTGGGGATACCGCCATCAAATTAATATTGCAGACAGCGGTTTTGGATCACGGGGTCCAAGGGTACATAATGACCGGGCAGGTGAAGTGGGTAGAACTCTCAACGTAAACGATTTTGATTTGGATCGCATATTTGGTGAAGATGGTGTGCAGATCATTCACCTTTCGGGTTTAGTTGGGGCGTTATCACCAGAAACAAGCACATTCTGTCTTGAATTGGCTCGTGCGGCCAAAAAATACGGTACTCGCATTTCATTTGATCTTAACTACAGAGCATCATTTTGGGAAGGACGTGAGCAAGAATTGCGAGATGCTTTCACTGAAATTGCCTCGCTATCTGATATTTTGGTTGGAAATGAAGAGGACTTTCAGCTTTGCCTGGGAATAAAAGGCCCGGAAGCAGGAGGCAGTGATCTTGATAGCAAAATAGAAAGTTTTAAAGAAATGATAGGCAGAGTAAAGGAATCATTTCCAAATGCATCGGCATTTGCCACCACACTTCGTGAAGTTGTGCATACCAATCATCATTTATGGGGTGCGATCATGCTAGAAGAAGATAACTGGCATGTGGTAAAACCACGAGATATTCATGTGCTTGATCGCATTGGTGGAGGTGATGGATTTGTTGGAGGTGTACTTTATGGAATATTGAGAGATTGGGAATCTGAAAAATGGATTCAATTTGGTTGGGCGACAGGTGCAATGGCGACAACCTTTCTCACGGACTATGCTCAACCGGCAGATGAAGAAATGGTTTGGAGTATTTGGGAAGGCAATGCAAGAGTGAAAAGATAGAATTTATAATTATAAAATAGTTCAATATGCTTTATTATCATCGAGGTTCTAAAACTGATGTGTTGACATCCGAAGATTTGAAAATTGGACTGACCACCGCTCTTGATCAGTTGGGGAAAAAGCAAAAAGTGCTGGCTATCCCACCTGATTTTACTAGGTTTCATTCCTTTGCTGGAGAATTAACTCAGTTGACATATAAATATTATGGCGATAGTTTGGTGGATATACTGCCAGCTTTGGGCACACATACCGGCATGACGGATGAACAAATTGAAAAAATGTTTACCGGTGTGCCTAAAGAATTATTTCGTGTGCATGACTGGAGAAATGATGTAGTAACTATTGGTGAGGTGCCATCGGAATTTGTCAAAGAGGTTACCGAAGGAAAAGTAGATTACTCATGGCCTGCTCAAGTCAATAAATTACTTATGGAAGGCGGACATGATTTGATTATCTCGATAGGGCAAGTTGTGCCTCATGAAGTGATAGGAATGGCCAATTACAATAAAAATATATTTATTGGCACCGGAGGGTCAGAGGGAATTAACAAGAGTCACTTTATTGGAGCAGCTTATGGTATGGAACGCATTATGGGAAGAGCAGTGACACCAGTAAGGCAGGTTCTCAACTATGCTTCCGATCATTTTGCAAAAGACATGCCTATCCTGTATTTGCAAACTGTAGTAGGAAAAGATGAAAGTGGGTCTTTGGTTGTAAGAGGACTTTACATTGGAGATGATATGGAGTGTTTTGAAATGGCCTCAAAACTATCATTAGAAGTAAATTTTGAAATGCTGGATAAACCACTCAAAAAGGTAGTCGTATACCTCAACCCTTCGGAATTTAAAAGCACATGGCTTGGAAATAAAAGCATTTACAGGACCAGAATGGCAATGGCTGATGGGGGTGAATTAATTGTATTAGCTCCGGGACTTCATGAATTTGGTGAAGACAAAGAAATCGACAGGCTCATCAGAAAATATGGGTATTTGACAACTCCAGAGATTTTAGAATTGACCAGAAACAATGAAGATCTTCAGGGAAACCTGAGTGCTACTGCACATTTAATTCATGGTTCTTCAGAAGGTCGCTTTAGCATCACTTATTGCCCTGGACATTTGAGTAAAGAGGAGATTGAAAGCGTGAATTACAAATATGCTGATTTGAATGACATGAGCAGTAAATATAATCCTGATGAACTAAAAGACGGGTTTAATACCATGCCGGATGGGGAAGAAATATTTTACATTTCCAATCCAGCTCTTGGTTTGTGGACGTTCAAGGATAGATTTAAATAGATATTCGCAAGTCAGAAGTCGAGCGAAAAGCGTTATATATGGAATTAAAATATTAAAAATATACATCTAATAAACTTTAAAATATAAAATAGAAAGATGAAAAAATTAGCAGATATTGGTCTCATTGGGCTAGCAGTTATGGGTGAGAACCTTGTACTAAACATGGAGAGTAAAGGATTTACAGTCGCAGTTTTTAATCGAACTGTAGCAAAGGTTGATAAATTTATTTCCGGAAGAGGTGCGGGGAAAAACTTTATTGGTACACACTCGATTGAAGAGTTGGTAAAATCATTGGAACGCCCCAGAAAAGTGATGTTGCTAGTAAAAGCCGGTGATGCGGTAGATAATTTTATTGAGCAAATTATTCCACATCTTGAACCGGGCGATATTATCATTGATGGAGGAAATACACATTTCCCTGATACAATACGAAGGACAAGCTATGTAGAAAGCAAAGGACTGCTCTATATCGGCACAGGTGTTTCAGGTGGTGAAGAGGGCGCATTGCTGGGGCCATCAATTATGCCGGGAGGGTCGAAAAATGCTTGGGAGCATGTGAAGCCAATTTTCCAGTCTATTTCGGCAAAGGTAGAAGACGGCAGCCCATGTTGCGAATGGGTAGGCGAAGGCGGTGCAGGCCACTTTGTAAAAATGGTGCACAATGGAATAGAATATGGTGATATGCAGTTGATCTGTGAAGCATACCAGATTATGAAGGAATACCTGGGCATGTCATATGATGAAATGCACGAGGTATTTAAGGAATGGAATGAGGGTGATTTGGATAGTTATTTGATTGAAATTACTAGAGATATTCTTGGATTTAGAGATGAAGATGGAGAACCAATAGTGGAGAAAATTCTCGACACTGCCGGACAAAAAGGTACGGGGAAATGGACAGCTGTAGCTGCATTAGATTTGGGAATTCCACTTACATTAATTGGAGAAGCCGTATTTGCAAGATGTCTGTCTGCAGTAAAAGATGAGAGAGTAGAAGCGTCCAAAATATTATCAGGCCCGGAACCAAAATTTGATGGCGATAGAAAAGCCTTTCTGAATGAATTGAAAAGTGCTTTGTATGCTTCAAAAATGGTGTCTTATGCTCAAGGTTATGCCTTGATGAGTGCTGCTGCTGAAGAGCATAATTGGGAACTAAATTATGGTGGAATAGCCTTGATGTGGAGAGGTGGATGTATAATTCGGTCGGTTTTTCTAAATAAAATAAAAGAGGCCTACGACAATAACCCGGATCTTAAAAACTTACTCCTTGATCCATTCTTTAAGGAAAAGATAGAGGCTTCTCAAGCATCGTGGCGAAGAGTCGTTGCTTCTGCCATTTCCAATGGCGTTCCTATCCCTGCATTAACTACTGCCCTGGCATACTTCGATGGATACAGATCAGAAAGGCTTCCTGCCAATTTATTACAGGCCCAAAGAGATTATTTTGGAGCGCACATGTATGAGCGGGTTGATAAGCCAAGAGGAGAATTTTTCCATACCAATTGGACTGGGAGAGGAGGAGATACTTCCTCATCAACATATATCGTATAAACATCAAACTGATAATAAATGATAAATGAATTCATTTATCATTTATTATCTTCTGAAATTTTAATTAAAGCCATCCTTACAGCATCTTGAGCTTAACTATAAAAGATATTGCAAAACTACTCAATGTATCTCACACAACTGTATCAAGATCATTGAATGATAGTCCTTTAATTAGTAAAGAGACCAAAGAAAAAGTAAAGGAAATAGCAAAGAAGCATAATTACAGGCCAAATGTAAATGCAAGAAGTCTGGTATTGTCAAAATCCTATAATATTGGATTGTTCTTTTCAACCCTAAAAACCGGTACAACAGCAAATTTCTTTCTTGATTCTGTAAGAGGGGTAAACAACATTATAAAAGGCAAGTATAATCTTGCCGTAGAACCAATAGATATCCTTGATGATTTTCAAGCTGTAAATAGAAGAAATTTTGATGGTGTAATAATTATGAGTCAAAGCCCCAATGATGATGAATTTATTGCACACATCATTGGTGAAAAGATTCCTCTTGTGGTTCTGAACAGAGAAGTAATTGGTCAAAAAGTCACTACCGTATTGTCAGATGATTTGACCGGAGCTTATAATATTACCAAGTTTATCATTGAACAGGGGCACAGGAATATTGCAATAATAGAAGGAAAGCCAGAATTTCGAACTACATACAAACGGAAACAAGGATTTATTAATGCTCACTTAGAAGCTGGCATTGAATTTAATGAGGGTTATGCAATAGAGGGCAATTACGATTTGGAAAGCGGCTATGAAGCCATGCAAAAAATTCTTGTGATGAAAGAATTGCCCACTGCTGTATTTTGCTCTAATGATGAAATGGCCCTAGGAGCTATGAAAGCTATTAAGCAAAAAAATATGATTATGCCAGAAGAAATTTCTATCGCAGGATTTGATGACATGAGATTTACTGCGTATCTAACTCCCGCTTTGACAACCGTATTAAGACCAGTAGAAGAAATGAGCAAAGAAGGCGCACAAATTCTTATTAATAAAATTGAAAATAAAAAAATGGAAGATCCTGGAATATTAAATCTGGATACCCAACTAATTGTCAGGGACTCTGTAAAGAAAATAAATTAAAATTAATCGATTTTTCTTTATTCAAAAAAATGAAATATGAATAAAATAACTGTTGACCCTCTTGCCAAGGCATTAATTTTTGATTTGGATGGTACTTTAGTAGATTCCATGCCATTGCATTTTGAAGCTTGGAAAGAGGTTTGCGCGGCAAAAGGTTTAAAATTCTCAGAAGAAGAATTTTATGAGTTGGCAGGAGTTCCAACGGACAGAATTATTGAAATACTTAATAAAAAAAATGGGACTCGATTTGATATCGAATCAATAAGCCAGCTCAAAGAAGATACCTACCTTAGCAAAATTGATCAACTCAAACCTATTGGGCCGGTTTTTGAATTAATGAAAAAGTATCATGGAATTCTACCCATGTCCATAGGTACCGGAAGCCCTGGAAGACATTCTCGTGAAGCTGTAAAAGCCCTCGGAATAAATAAATATATTGATATTCTTGTTTCTAAAAATGATGTAAAAGAATGGAAGCCAAATCCGGAAACTTTTCTAAAATGCGCTAAAGCAATGAATATTGATCCTCAATATTGCCAGGTATTTGAAGATGGCGACCCTGGACTACAAGCTGCAAAATCGGCAGGAATGATTGCAACAGACATTCGAAGATATATATAATTACTTAAGGAATAACAACTTTCTATTGTTGATAATCTATAGTTAGCGAGAATACCACACTAATGAAATCGAGAATTTTGACAATCATCTTACTGACTATTCAGACATTTTCATATAGTCAGGGGAACATTCTCGTTGAACCTAGTCAACGACTATACGACTCTTTGTCGAACACTAAACAAGCATTCTGGATATATGAAGTCTCAAATATTGCAGGAAACTTTTCTATAGATACTTGTAACCTCAACTACTATGTAAGTCTAGCATTTGTGGAACCTAACAGAGTTTTACAGACCAACTTTTGTGGAACAAGCGAACTTGGGAACAAAAAACCTGAAATTTTCGAATTCTTTCGTACGAAAAAGTCAACAATGGCTAGAGACTCTATCAAACTTGATTACATCACTTTTCATGATACAGAACGCAAACTTGTGTATTATCATAAAAATAAGCTGATCCGCTTTTACTTCAGCGAAAGCGATTTGGCAGATGATAACAAATACGTAGCGGAAAATGCTGAACTTACTTCGGTGCGATTCACCCAGATGATGGACAAACTAATTATGAAAATCTCTCGCTAACATGAGCTATTAAATGCATGCGGGTTCAGTGCAAATCGAACTACTCTGCTTCTTGGAAACTCCGCCATGTTGTGTAAATTTAATTTCGGTGTGGCTAATGCGAAACGAAACTGAAGGTCAGTTCAACCGCACGCATCATAGCCGGACGTTAATTTTTATTATTATTTGATAATACATTTCTGGGATTAGACTATATTGAATTCAAAAAAAGATAAGTATGAATAATTTTATATTAAGATTG
>CAYREN010000051.1:14577-18834 GCA_964423255.1 uncultured Roseivirgaceae bacterium
TAGACTATATTGAATTCAAAAAAAGATAAGTATGAATAATTTTATATTAAGATTGTTACTATCTGCTTTAGCAGTATTTATTTGTTCCACTGTTTTACCTGGAGCTCACGTAGATGGATTTATGATCGCCATTGTTGTGGCAGGAATACTTGCTATTCTAAATGTACTGGTAAAACCGGTCCTGGTAATTTTAACTATCCCGATTACAATTGTTACTTTAGGATTATTCCTGTTGGTAATTAATACCATTCTAGTGTTAATGGCAAGCTCGCTAGTTCCGGGATTTACTGTTGATGGATTTTGGTGGGCGCTTATATTCAGCATACTACTTTCCATTGTCAATTCTGTTTTTGGTGGATTGAATGAATCCAGATAGTTTTTTTAAGAATAGGCAAATTGATGCCCCTGAAAAAAGTATGGGATTGAAATAATATTTAAAACCTATTGGGCATTTGGGATAGTTTACTATGCTTAAAAGTACTGTGGCTCAGGGCACATTCTATGGTGCTTGGGCGCATTGAAATTAATTCTATATTGAAGCATCAATTCGTGAGAACCTTTTGTGTAGGCATTTAATTTTGAAGTTATATAGTCATAGGCATAACTAAATTTTAAATATTTGTTTAACTGAAGACCCAAGATTCCTATTACAGCGTCTCCTTGTCTATAGGATAAACCAATATCAATAATTTCGTCGTAATATAGATTGGCATTTAAATCAATAGCCAGAGGCATATTATCTTCTACTCTTAACAAGAAAGAAGGTTTAATTTTAAGCTTTACACCCACATCAAAAACTTTTCCTCCTGTAAGGTAATAGTTTCTTGATTGCTTGACGTTTCTAAAAAAATCTTCAGTATTGGCTTTTTGATTTGTGAGTATGTAGGGAACCGATAAACCTATATAAAAATCTTCGAGAAAGTAAAAAACGCCTGCACCAAAATTTGGCATATAATTAGTTTCAACTCCATTAAACACAGGATCACTTTGATCTAAAATTGTCAATCTCGACCAGTTGGATCTTAAAATATCTATCCCGCCCTGTAGTCCCATCGAAAACTTTGCCCCATTAGGAAATTTGATATTATAAGCATAGCTACCATATATAGATTGGTTTTGGTGAACGCCAATTCTATCATCGCTTACCATTAATCCTATACCTATGTTCCTATCTTTAAATCCAGTTTGTCCAGTAAATGTGGCAAGCTTCGGCGCACCTGGAATATTTATCCACTGATCTCTATACATTGTTGTAAAGGATGTATAATCATGCCTACCAGCATAAGCAGGATTCAGCACTAATCCACTAAACATATATTGGGATAAAACAGGTTTTTGTTGACTGAAACCTTTTGTGCAAAGGGTTAAGGTAAAAAAAACAAGTAGCAGGAATTTATATGATTTCATTATCTGTTCAATTCTAAATATCCAACTTTTGCTTTAGATCCATCATTTTTGTCAACTACATAGAAGTAAGTGCCAATAGGTAATTCTGTTCCGATAACACTTGCACCTTTATTACTTACTCCTTCAAATCTCTTAGCAGTATTATTCATATCATAGAAATCTTGTTCATATACAAGCAATCCTCCACGATTATAAATTTTTACATTATTATCAGGGAAATATTCAAGACATACAATTTGGAAAAAATCATTTAAACCATCAAAGTTTGCAGATACCCCATTATAAATAATAATATCTCCTTTTATTTCCGCTTCCGTAGAGGTAACACATCCATCTGTCCCTTCGACATCTACCCGATATTTTCCAACTGGTATATAAACCAGTTCTTTTTCTTGAGCAAAAAATCCATTATCACCATACCAAGTGACCTTAAAGTCTCTGGTCATATCAGAAAGAATGACATTTGCAGCTCCACTTGGCGACTGGCAATTAGAAGGATCTGCTATAACCTCAATTTCAGGAAAGTAACTGCCATCTTCAATAATAAATTCTGTTGGATCTGAAATACAACCAGTAGTTCGGTCTTCGGCAGAAACAAAATATGTAGAAGTATCCAGATCGTATATTTTATAATCTTCGTAAAAATTATTGAGCTCATCACCGCTAAATTTGTTGTAATACTTAAATATGTAATCTGTAACATTACCAGAGATAGATGCCGTAGCTATACCGTCTGGTTCTATGCAACTGGTTCTATCATTTAACACATCAACATCCGGAGGAGGCACCGCACTCAGCAATTGAGATGGGCCACTTTCCATTTTAGTTTCACATTGTGTCACATCGTTAATTACTACGAGTTGATAACTAAATAAACCAAGATCTGAAGCAATGGGACCGGAGGCATATAATACCCCATCCAAATACCATGTAAAAGTATGACCATTTATACCATTTTGAGTAGTTGCTGATAGCACACCATTCGGCCTTGTCGGATCACAATTTGTAACTGGTGAAATTTCATTTATTAACACAGTAGGATTAACAGTCGCATCGATAACCTGTACCGCTACCGGTTCGGAAATACAAGTTGATAAATTTTGATCTGTGGCTATTACAGTATAAAATCCTAAGGCTCGGTCACTCCAAATAGCTCCCAAGTGATCCGGAGTGCCTATTGCCTCATTCCCCTCAAACCAAACATAAGAATAGCTGTTGGTGGAATTTATCACATTAGCACTTACAACGCCATTGGCAATTTCAATTGGGCAATTTGTATTAGGTGTTTGAGATGCGATAACGATTGGGGTAATGCTTTCATCGTCAATTGTAAATGTATTTTCAGACATGCAATTATTCCCTAAATTAACAACCACTATTGTGTAATTACCAGATGGCATTCCTGAAATAGAATTACCTATTGAATCGACTATTATATTTGTTGGATCTGAAGAATTTCCTTCATACCAAGTATATCCATAGTTAAATGGAGGTGTTAAATTAGGATTTGTATTATCTTCAAATACATCAACAGCCAATGCCCCATCAGCAAATACAGATTCATCGCAACTCATTACAGCCTGATAATTAGTGGCATCAAAAATAATTATTGGGTTGGTTGTAGAATCAATCACTTCAACTTTTACTGGATATGATTCTATCATCCACCAGTTTTCCTGTGCTATAATATAATATCCACCAGCTCTAATATTGTCATAGGCTGTCCTTGTATCGTTTCCAGCAATTATTGTATCTGGAACGTTTACGCTTTCATAAATATCATGATGCCAATTGAATGAATAGTCAGATAATAAGTCTGCTGCTCCTGCTAGGGCAATATCTGTCACCTCAATGCTTCCGTCTGTTGGAGAACAAACTGTTAGTGGAGTTATAAGTGTATTAAATGTAGGTTCTAAATAAACAAAGGGCATATATTTGTAATATTTAGATTCGCATCCGGTTGTTAAGTTTGCTGCAATAAAAGTGTAATAGCCTTCGTCAATAGAGCTTACATTATCCAGGCCTGAAAGTAACGGACCTCCTCCATCTATACCTGCAACCCAGGAATAATTATAACCTCCGGGCTCAGGCAAACCTGTCCCTACCTCCACCACATTAGCTTGCATAGCACCTGTCCAACTTAATGGATTAGGATTTAACGAGTACTGTGGACTGGTAATATCAATATTAACATTAGGATTTTCACTCAAATCGTTTACAATTACCTGGTATGGATCTGAGAAACATTTTGTAGAATTATTCTGAGCCTGAACAAAATATGGTCCGGAAGAAATATTTGTAAAAGGATCCGTTGGAAATCCGGTTTCTGAAGGGACAGGAATTACTGCCTGATTATTTTTGTCAGATAAAAACACATTCCAACCTGCATTGGGTAATGCAATTGGGTTTCCGTCTTCAGAAATTGTTTCAATTTGAATAAAGCCATCCGGTATACATATAGTTTGATCCAATGCTGAAGCAGTAATATCAATATCATGTTTAGCTTCTGTTACTACATAATCCCTGGAAGATAAACAGAACTCATCAAATCCAGAATTATCAATTACCTCAACGGAATAAATACCTGGTACAAGATTTATTGCTTTAGGCAGATATGCACCTCCTCCATTGTCAGTTGTAGGTATTGTACCATCATCCTTTTTCCATGAAACAGTAAAATTGGCAGGATTTGCAACTCCACTATCATTATCGGTTCCACCGAAAACAATTGGAGTAAGCTCTCCTGTTGGTATTCCTCCTACACATGAATAGTCGGGGCTGTCCAGGGATGCTGATAAAATTGGCTTTTTACTTTCATCTAATATGATTTTTTGAGTTAATGGCCCGTAA
>CAYREN010000052.1:0-18817 GCA_964423255.1 uncultured Roseivirgaceae bacterium
TAAATAATTTATAATCATCTTCTTTTCCCATAGCCTTAGCCATCTGGGCAATGCACCAATCATCATAAGCCAGTTCCATGGTGTTGGGTACTGCCTCAGTAACTTTGTCATATGGCGTATATCCAAGATTAATGTAATCAACCAGGCCTGATCGCCCAACTGAAGAGGGGTGTGGAGCCTTTGGTAGATTAAGTGCTTTTATTTTCATTGCATTAAAAATAAACTCAGCGTCATAATCCCGATATCCTTTGATATATGCATCGACAATTACAGGAATAAGGTGATCGCCAACCATACTTTCTTTAAATTCATTTCTGAAATGTTGGGCCGGAAGCCAACCAAATTCTTTGGTTTTTGCGACAATGGACCTAACCATATCGTTGACATGATCCGGTGCAATGATGGTCATAAGTGGGTGCTCTGTACGATATGTATCCCAAACTGAAAATGAAGGATAAAAATCTCCTTTACTTACTGAATGGATTTTTCCATCCATACCGAAATAGTTGCCATCAACATCTTGAGAAATTTGTTGTGAAAGCAGGCTATGATAAACCGCCGTGTAGAAAATTTGTTTTTTATCCTCTGAAGCACCTTCAATCGTTATTGCCCCTATGGCATTACTCCAAGTAGTACGAGCTTCTCTTACAACCTTTTCAAAATCCCAGTGATTGATTTCAGCATTTAAATTTTTCTGAGCACCACTGATGCTTGTGTACGACAAGCCAATTCTAATAATAACTTGCTCATCTTTTTCGGTGATATAATTCAGGAAAGCTCCAATTTTTCGTCCTTTCTCTTCATTTTTATATGGGAATAAGCTGGCTCCTGATTCGGGGGTGTAGTACCCTGCATCAAAAGTCCCATAATATTGAAAGGGCTTACTAAATTCTGCAACAAAATAAACTTTGACTCCCTTTGAGCTTTTAATACCTGTGATTAAAGAATCATTGACAATAGTAATTGTAGATTCATCACTTTCCCAATTATCACCAATTGTATGCCCCAGGTCAAATATAACTGAGGCTTTTTTTGACTCTGGAAAAGTATATCTGTGCATGCCGGCTCTTTTGGTAGTTGTGAGTTCAACATTGATATTATAATCTTTCAGTTTTACGGCATAGTAACCTGGTGAAGCCTGTTCATCTTCATGATCAAACCTTGACCGATAGCCCATATCAGGATTGTCAGGTGGGCCGGGTACTACTTGGGTTTTGCTGCCTGTTTTGGGCATGATTAATATATCACCACAAATGGTATTTCCGGTACCACTCATGTGGGTATGACTAAAACCCATAATAGTATTATCCTGATATGAATATCCTGAGCTATACGTCCAGCCATTTACGCCATTATCCGGACTTAATTGTACCATGCCGAAAGGCAATGAGGCACCGGGAAACATATGTCCAAAAAAATCCGTACCAAGAAATGGATTTACATAATCAATTGGATTAGCAGATGACTTTTCAGCAACCTGCTTTTTTTGACATGAGAATTGAGTGATTAATAAAACGATAGAAATCACAAGGATTGTACGCATTGGGAAATTCATATACTTTGAATTAAAATATCTATTACACGAATGGAGATGCTCCGTGAAAACTACTTTTCATTAAAAAGCAGATCAATTAATTTTTGGTGTTGAGAAAAATCAGATATTAAGATTTGTGCTCCTGCTTTGACAAGCCGAGGTCTTTTATTCAGGTCAATGCCATACCGCCTTATTTCATTGCTTGTAATCCCGGTAGCAATACCTTCAAATCTTCTGCATTCTCGTATTTCAACTGGTCCATCACCAAACACTGCCAATTCATTACCTTTCAGATTGTTATCATTAATAATATTTTCCATAACCATTTTTTTGGAAAATTTTGAAACATCTTTTAATGCACCATAAATTCCACCGTCGAAGTAATCTGCGTATCCAAGGATTTCAGCTTCGTTTTTAACATCTTCGACGTCTGTGCCACTTGCAAGATACATCTTGATCCCCTTTTTCTTTAGTCCCTCCAAAAATGGCAATACACCCTTAAGTGTAAAATCTGATACATCAAGTTCTCCGGCCTTCAATTTTTCAGTCCTTTGATTAACCATTTCCATCAGTGCATCATTATAAATTTCCTTGTAGGCATACTTAGTGAGAATTTTATCTTTTGGAACATATCCAAATTCCTCAATAAGTTGCACCAATCCCTCCATTTGGAATATCGTCTGGATACCAGTGGTTTTATTAATAAATTCTTTTGACTGCCTGATTACATCGTTGTATCCTGCCTGATCTACACTATCGTATTGATCGCCAAGAATGGCCTTGATCATTACAGGTTCCATGATTTCTTCCCATCCTTCTCTTAAAGTACTAATCGTTCCATCGTGATCAAAAACTGCATGTTTTATATGTCCAAGCTGTGACAATGCATCCTCTTCGCAAAGTTCAAATTCTGTTTCAGAAATATAATTTGCCGCACGAGGGTTTTCTGCCAGATCGGCATTATATACATAACTGGGGTCGTTACTAATTTCTACAATTTCTTCGTCGGATGCGGTACCGGTAGTAAACAATTTTTGAACTGTAACTGCAGAGGCGAAATTGCCAAATTCTGCTGCTTCTTTAGGTTGTATTCCCACGGCAAGACAAAGAGCAATGGCACTAATTCCGGTATCTCCGGCACCGACGGTATCGAGCTTGGAGGAGAGCTGAATGCCAGGGACATCATGTATGCCGATTTCATCAAAGACAATGACACCACGTGAACCACATGTGACAAATACAGGTTTGTTATATTGATCATATATCTCTGTGCCATATTCAATTATTTCTTTTGAAGGGATAATCTCACTTGGATTTACAGTTACGTCACATAGATCAGCAATCTCAATGTCATTTGTTTTGCGGTAAATATTTTCAAATTTGTCGTTGTAATGCCTAGAATCAACAATGATTATTTTGTCATCAAAATCTTTAAAAATCTCATTTGCACCATCAATAAATGATTTGTTATTAAGACTTCCAGCTACTTGTTGATTAAATATTAATACATCATA
This sequence comes from uncultured Roseivirgaceae bacterium, assembly GCA_964423255.1. GTDB lineage: Bacteria > Bacteroidota > Bacteroidia > Cytophagales > Cyclobacteriaceae > JAAUQL01. Next base: position 3,049 of record CAYREN010000052.1, read on the forward strand.
CTCCGTTAGCGCTTCTCTTATATTTTGTAAGATTTTGTCATCTGTCTCTTTTGTCCGATGGTTGTACACACCAAAATCGTGTCGTGGCTCTTCCACGTCACCCTTGTATTTTTTTAAATATGTATATGTATTGAAATTTTCCTTTTGAATAACTAGCGAAGAAGTATCGGCATTAAGTGCCTTCATTTGAGATGTCAATTCTCTGCCATAAATATCGTCTCCAATAACAGCTATAGCTTTAATTTTGGCTGGATTAAGAGCAGAAAGATTGGCAACGATATTTGATGCTCCGCCTGGAGAATAATAATGCGTACCGATGGCTTCTGCCTTGAGTCCTGTTTCTACAGAAACTTCAGACCCTCTGGAATCCATATTCCAATAGGCATCCAGACAAAAATCTCCATATACCGCAATCTTTGACGATTTTATTTTATTTAAAATTTCTTTTACTCTTTGCTGGTCCATATTTTTTTAGTTGAATTTTTCGTCAATTAATTCGCAAATGTTATGATAGGCAAGTTCATGAACTTCCTGGCTATGATTGGTTTTGTCAGAATTGGCACAAAGACAGATATCCGATAATTCCTCTAACAGACTATTACTTTTTCCAGTGAAGCTAACGATTTTCATGCCTTTTAGCTTAGCAGCACGAGCAGCAGCAATCACGTTGGCAGATGTGCCACTTGTAGAAAAAGCCCAAAGCAAATCTCCTTCATTTCCCAATGCTTCTATCTGCCTTGAAAATAAGCCTTCGTAGGAAAAGTCATTAGCTATGCAAGTAGTAAGTGCAGCATCTGTTGATAGTGTGATGGCAGGAAGGGGCTTTCTTACCTTGCGATATTTTCCCACAAATTCTCCAGCAATATGCTGGCAATCTGCCATAGACCCACCATTTCCGCAGAGATATATTTTATTGCTCGATTTAAATGTTTGTTCTGTTAGCTCGGTAATGGCAATAACAATATCAATACTATTTTCTTCGAAGTAGAGGATAGTTTTTTTATGATCGTTTATGTTTTTTAATATTTTATCTCTCATGTTTTGCTACTTGAATATTTATAATAATTCAGTTAAATATTTATAAAATAATGGGAATGTTTGTTTCTGGTTTCCTTCAATATAATACCCCTTTCCTCCATATGCTTCCGGAACGCGTACCACTATACTTTTTTGATCACGGTTATAATATCCCATGCTCGATTCATTGGTGATACTGGATTTTTTGAAAGGTCTGATATCAAAATCTGCTGTAATGATTTTATAGGGGACCTTACCGACATTCCCTGTCATGGATGCAGCTTTTAAAAATACCTCTGGACCTGTGACAGCACTGCCAATATTAAATACCATACCTCCTTTTGAGAGTTTCTCAATTTCGTGTGTGTAAATCAAAAAATCTCTTCCGGAGCAACCTCCTTTTGCTTTGCCGTCAAAAGATATATGCTGATCTATCACGTCGGTACCTATACCGGCATGAATGGTAAATGGGATGTTTTTTTTGTAGCACATGGCCAATACACTTTTGTCAGGATATTGAAATTGTTTGGGAGCACCAATTCTAAAAACTTTTTTCATAACCTCGTGCCTGAATTCCTCATCCATTATCATCTTGCCAAGCGATTCGCCCAATCCAAGATTTTTATCATTTCCCAGTGATATCGCCTCATTGATATACGCAAATTCATACGCCATACCAAATTGCCCTTTTTCCAGGGCCTGAGGAACATATTCGCTCGTTTGACCAATCATTGCCAATTCAAAATCATGGATGGAAGTAGCCATATTTCCAGAAACACAAGTCAGTAAATCTCTATCTACCAAATCTGCCAATAACAACCCGAGACCATTTTTTATAAGATGTCCACCGGTAAATAGTATAATTGGTAAATCGTTATTTCGATATCGAATAACTTCCTTTGCCAACATTTGCAAGTTTTTGCGAACCTCTTCAGAAACTTTGAAATCCATTGACTTGACAATTACCGGATCTAATAAATCATAGAGTTTCACTTTGTTTTCTCTTTCACTTATGGGATATGTTAGTATTTTATTGGAATCGAATATTTGATATTTGCCTTCGTATTTCATTAATCTGTAGTAATTTCCTGTGCGGAATTGATTTTATTTTAATAAATATTTGTGTTAAAATTAATATAAGTATTACAACTAATATCGGATTTAAGGCTATGATTTAAAAAAAAATAAATCATCGAAATAGCGGTTAGATCCTATTAATACCTATTAAAAATGAGCTATAAATAATAGTAAAAATTTTGAGTATAATGGAATTATTGAGGGTAGGTCTTAATTATTTGACATTACAAACCAAATAGAAAAAGCATTTAGTAAATGCTTGTGGAACACTGTTTTAACAATGTTTAAATTGCAGAAGGCCCTCCAACATTAATTACAATAATAGTGGATACATAGATGACAGCAAGAAATGATAAATGCAGCTTGCATGATGAATTACACTATATCACTTATAGAATTACTAATTTGTAAACCTGACTTTATAATCTTCCAATGCTTTAATGACAATATCCATGGCTTCTTTTTTGTTCCCAAATTCTTCGACCACGGAAGTTTTGTTTTCCAATTTTTTATAGTCTTCAAAGAAATTTTTTATTTCTCTGAAAAAATGATCCGGTAATTCCGAGACATCATCATAGTGGATTACACTCATATCGTTTTCGGCAACTGCGATTATTTTATCATCAGCTTCACCTTGGTCAAGCATGTGCATTACGCCAATAACCTTTGCAGGAACTATGCATAGTGGAACTACATTGATCTGCGATAACACGAGGATATCCAAGGGATCTTTATCATCGCAATATGTTCTTGGGATAAAACCATAGTTTGCCGGATAGTACATTGATGAATAAAGTACACGATCCAGTTTTAATAAACCACTCTTTTTGTCTAACTCGTATTTGGCTCTTATATCTTTTGGTATCTCAATAATACCATTAACAAATTCTGGAATTTTATTTCCCGGATTGATATCATGCCAAGGATGTTTCATTGCAATGAAAGGATTTTGTAAAATAAAGCGCAAACATAGCTTAATTTATTGAGTACTAATTAATCTTTATCTTAATTCTCTTTTGTCTACATAGTTTTATTTGTACTTTTTCTGCCTATAAATGCATAATTAAGTTTCATGTAAATGAATATTTTTTTCAGGAGTTTTATTTTGTTGTTTTTTATTGGTGTTTTCCAAATTGGGAATGCACAGAACATTGAGATTTCGGGGATCATTATTAATGCTGAAACGAAAGAACCTATCCCATTTGCCAATATTGCGCTCAAAGAAATATATAAAGGAACAGCTGCTAATGCTTTGGGTGAATTTGCATTTAAGGTTGATAGTTTGCCTATTGATTTGCTCTTTTCCCATTTGAGTTATGAGCCAAAAGAACTTCAAATAATCAATGATTCTATTTTAGTTGTAGAACTGGCACCTGGAAAGATGATGATGGATGAGCTGGTAATCAAAGGAAAAGGTAAAAATAAATTTGCCTATAACCTTGTGAGAAATGCCTTTCACAAAATTGCAAGACGAAAAAATAGTAATAAATATGGGAAAGCATTTTATAGACAGATATCAAAAAATGGCGATAAATTTTCTGAGTTATATGAAATATTTTATGATACGAAATATAGCCTTAATGGTGTTGACGACTGGGCAATTCAAGAGGGAAGATATGCATTGAAACTTTCATCTGCAGATTCATTTATTTACAATAAAAATTTTACCCTTATGGTGAGACTCCTCACCATTGTGCAGCCCAAGACAGATGATCTTATTGTGCCAATAAGTGAAGATGTAGAAGAGAATTATATTTTGACTTTAGAAAGAGTTATTTCTGTGAATAATAGAAAATTGGCGCAGATAAGTTTTAATAAGAAGAAAGACTTATCTACTCCAGCTATGGAAGGTGAATTGTTGATAGATGTAGAATCATACCATGTGCTAAAAATTAAGGGATCAATTGCTGACGATAAATTAAAATTTATTTCACTTAAAGGAGAAAAGGGATCGTGGAAGAACTATGTTGTGACTTGTGAAATAGCATTTAAACCTGTTGCAGACGAAGAAATGGTATTGGATTACATTAAGCTTGAACAGAATTTTGACTATTATTTTAACGGATTGTTTACCAATAAGGTAGAGACAAATTCCTTTTTTATGTATTACGAATATTATACTCCTCCTAAAAGAAAAAAATTGGGAGGACGACTATTGAGGTTTAATCGGCGTGATGCAGATGAGCTGGATAACATAGGATATAATCAAGTTTTTTGGGATGAAAATATTGTTGTAAAGCGGACCCCCGTTGAGGCCGAAGTAATATCCTCCTTTGAAGAAGAGCGAGCTTTTGGATCCATTTATATCAACAATAAAAATCAGATCATGCTCGAAGGCTATGAGTTGGATCAAGACCCTTTTATTGTCCAGGTAAAAAACAACCTCAAACAATATGACCTTCCCAGGAAAGGAGAGAAAGTATATATTCATCATGACAAGCCATTTTATGTCGCAGGAGAAAAAATGTGGTTCAAATCTTATGTGGTTAATATGGCAACAAATCTACTTATCAATGGAGACGACGTCCTACATATAGATCTTATTTCTCCAGATGGAGTAGCAATAATTACCAGCGATTTCAAAATTAAAAATGGGACAAGCTATGGGCAACTGGATATCCCTGTTGATGTGGAAGCTGGCTTATATCAATTGAGAGCATATACGGGTTGGATGGAAAATTTTGATAGAAAATTCCATTATAAGAAAGGTATAGAAATTTTCAATTCCTCAGAAGCTGGTATTACCTACAAAAAATCGATAATTGATAGCATGAATTCATTGTTGTATTTTCCTGAAGGTGGTAAAATGATAGTGTCTATTCCAACTCAGGTAGGATTTATTGGAAAAGATGAATTTGGAGAAGTCATTAATCTTAAAGCAAGGTTGATTGGTCAGAATGGACGTATGGCATCAAATGTAAAATCTGAAAATAACCTACCAGGGAGTATTTTTTTATTGCCAAAATCCAATAACTCCCTGAGAACTATGGTAATGTCTCATGAAATGGGAAAAGTTGATTTTCCTGATTTAGTAGAAACAGGTTATTCATTGATGATCAATAATTTTAAACCAAATGCCATTGATATAACTGTTCGAGGTTCCATCAATCTTGAGGGGAAAAAGTTTTATATATTAGTAATCGCCAATGGCGTATTGTTTGACAAACACCTTGGATTGTTGACACGTGGTTTGTTTAAATTAGAAATTCCAAAATCAAAACTTCCTGGAGGTGTCATACAAATACTGATAGTGGATGAATTTGGTAGTATTGCATGCAATAGATTGGTTTATATTAATCAAACCGAGGAAGCAAGCATTAAGTATTATCAAGCAAAAAAAGAATTTAAAAGGAGAGAACGAATTGATTTTGTGCTGGAGCTTAAAAATGAAAATGGGAAACCGCTTAACAATGCTAATATTTCAATAGCTATACTGGATAAAGATAAAATAGCCAGAAATGTCGGGGGTCAGAATATTTCCACCTATTTCAATTTTGACTTTTTGTCAGATTACAATTATAAAAATCAAGGAGAGTTAATTGGTAATGATGATCGTGAAGCATTAAAAAAAATGGACTTGATCATGTTAAGTCAACAGACAACGTTGCCCAATATCAATTCTTTTGAAGATGTTCTCAACAATGAAATCTCTGCAATTATCCCAAAGAGAGGATTGGCCATGAGCGGGTTGGTCACAGATAAAAATGATAATAAGCCACTGTCTAATGGTTTTGTAACCATTGTGTGTAAGCCAGATCCATCAGATGGTAGTTGGTATGTAAAAACTGATCAAAATGGAAAGTTTCGTTTAACAGGATTGGGTCTCAATAATAGTTCTTGGGCTCTTGCACAAGCAAAGAATGAACAAGGTGAGGATGTTGAAATAAATATTATTGTAGAAGCAGAAAATTTATCCATAAAACCCAGTGCGTTTGGTACAGCGCAAATTGAAATACCTGATTATGGTAAAGACTATCTTGAGAAGATAAAATTAGAAATCCAGAATAATTCTGATTCAAAATCTGAAATCATTTTGTACGAGAAGGTCAGTAATAAAATCAACCGCCCTTTCGGAAATCCAAACCATGTGATAAAAATGAATACTAATCATCGCCAATATTCCAACTTGATTCAGGTATTTCAAAAGTCAATGGAAGAATTGGAAGTATTGGAAAATGGGGGAAAGACGGTTATAAAAATTAAAGGAGAGCAAAGTGAACCTTTGATTATCATGGATGGAGTTTTGATTTATAACCCATCTGAAAAGTCCAATGGAAATGTTGAGAATCACATAGCAAAAGTTGAACATTTTACTTATAAAAATAATAATGCAAAAGTGATTCTTTCTGAAATTGATCCTGCCATTGTCGATAGGGTTGAAGTGTTTGATAATGCAACAATTGCTTTGTCTGAGAAAATTAAAAGCTCAACTGGAATTGTTGCTATCTATTCTAATGTTGGAGATAGTCCAATACTTAAGACGGGTAATTGGCAAGAGATTCTTTTGCGGCCAGTAACCGAAACAGAACTATTTGTTTCACCTGATTATTCAAAAGATTTACAGACTGGAGATCAAGTTGATAATCGCTCAACTATTTATTGGAACCCTCAATTGATTACAAATCGAAAAGGCAGAGTGAAAATTGGTTTTTATAATTCAGATGTAGCCAGAAACCTGCAAATTTGTGTGGAAGGAATCACCGAAGATGGCCTACCTATATTCGATATTTATGAAATCGGTAGAAACTATAAAAAAGGCCAGCCTAAAAAATGATTTGGTATCTTGAGAGAATAACTCTACAAAATGTTCACTAAAAATTTTCTGCTATCAATAATTATGATTGTGGATGCCAATTAGTTTGGTTAACAGACTGAATGGCTTTCAGAATATCTCTTCGGCTTATCTGCCCCATTAATTTTCCATGGTGGTCAATTACCAAAAATCGCTTGAATGTTGTTTTTAGAAATTCATTCGCCACATCTACAATGTCAGCATCAACACTAATTGTTTTATAAACATCCGTCATGTAGGCATCAACAATTCGTTTTCTGATGGGTAAATTATGATAAACACTATCAACTAAAACATGCAGACAATCCTTATCATCGATCATGCCTATTATTTCTTTGTGCTTATTGAGAACAGGTGCCCCTGATATCCTTTTGTTCAACAATGTATCAATTACTTCACTGATTTCTGTATCACTATTAAAAGTGACTAAATTTTTAGCCATATAATTGGTGATTGGCTCATACATTTTAACAGAACTGCCCCCAGATTTTTGGGAATCTTTTTTTTCAAATTTCGGCTTAAAGTTCATAATTACAGAAATTAAATTATACTTGATAATAAAATAAACGCAACTTAATAAATTAAGTAATTTTAAAAAGATACTTAATTTTATTTAGAAAACCCACAATTTATTCGTCGTATTTGTATTTTCAACTTTATCTACACCGGTAAATATCTAATTATAATAGAATTAAGGTATTTGGGGAAGCTATCATTTTGTGTTTTTTATTGTTCAAAAGACAGTTTTCTATTGAGGTTTGAGAAATGGTTATTTCAATTTTAAAAATTATTTCTATCTTTAACCTAGCGAATATTTTTTTAAGAAGATAATTAACCAATTTGCCCAGCTATATTTTTGGAATAATTATCTTAGTAATATCTGAACCCCTTTTAATTGAAAAGCGTTTTTAATTTTTATTACACCTTATTTTTAGTTTTTATAACTGGAACATCCTATGGACAAACCACTATAAATTCTGTAGAGTTTGGTCAAATAAAACAAAAAAAAGTAAAGAGAATTATAGCTGAGCAGCAAAAACAAGAGGTTCAATTTTTTTCAGATTTGGAAGTTTCGGTGAATTGCAGTGACGATGTTTCGGGATTTACGGAATATGAAAAAATATACGTTGTAAAGGAAAATATCGATGAAGTATGGAATGCTTATAATAATACCAGCCAAACTGACGCATGGGATATCAATAGAATATCAGTAGGTATGCTGGTCTCTCAAAAAGATCAAACTATAGTTTATGCCAATCAAGATTTGTATGGACTGAAGGTTGGTCAACTTTATTACCTCAATTTAAAAGTGCTCAATGGTATTTATAACCTCCCCGTAGTTTTTGAAATAATTAAGGTTGATCACCTCAATAGACTTTTTGAAATTAGCTACCTCAAAGGAGGTAAAGCCCAGGGAAAGCAAGTGATTCAATTAGTGGGTGCAGAAAATGGATTTACAAGAATAATTCATAAAAGTTATGTAAAAAGCAATTCAAAAATTAGAGATAAATATTTATATCCATTTTTTCATAACAAGATTATTAATGAGTTTCATGCCAATATGAGAAGAGTGATAATTGAAAGTACTAAATACAGAAAAACTCTAATGGCTGATATCAAATAGCCCATTTCAAAGACGTAATTCCTTCTTTTGACCAATGCCTTGAATCGCCAATTTTATTGTTCTTTGATTTTTTGATTGTCATTAATTCCAGATAAAATTTCTATGTTGATGCCATCAGAAAGACCTGTAGTTATCTCTTGTTTTCTATATTTCTCCTCACCAATATCAATTTCAACATAAAATTTATTGTTTTCAAATAGTATATCTCGTTCATTAATAGCCATTACACTATCTCTTTTTTCCAATACAATATCAGCATTTGCACTATAGCCAGCTCTTAAAAACAAATTTTCTTTTAGAACTACAGCCGCTTTAATTTCAAACTGAATTGCGCCATCTTCTTCAATTCCCTTGGGTGAAATGTATTCTAGCTCCGCACTAATTTTTTCATCCTGTAGCGCACCAATTTTTAGTTGGAGATTCATCCCCTCTTTGATTTTACCAACTTCAGATTCATCTACTTTTCCTTCGAAAATTATGTCGTTCATGTTGGCAACTGTTGCAATTGTTGTACCCTCATTGAAAGTGTTGGATTCAATGACAAAAGAACCTTCCTTTACTGGAACATCTATGATCATACCTCCGGCGGTAGATCTTACAATATTTGATACTGTCCCGGTATTTTTTGAAGCACCCTCTTTGACCAGATCCAAATTAATTTCAGCTGCTTCTACCTCCTGTTTTCGCAGTTCAAATTCCAATAAATATTGATTGTAGTCCTGTTCAGAAATCACATTTTCCTTAAATAACATTTTTTGCCTTTTCAATTCTATGTGGGCATTTTTAAAATTTATTAATGCAGTTTTCAATCTCATTTCGGCACCGTTGAGCATTACCACATCAGGAATTATTTTAATTTTTGCTATGAGATCGTTGGCTTTGACAATTTCACCGGCTTCGACATATAATTTTTCTACAACACCCGATACCTGGCTTTTTAGATCGATTTCTTTTCGGGGTGTAATCGAACCGGTGGCCACGGTTTTATATATAATATCTATATAAAATGGTTGTTTACTTTTATAAACAATTGTTGGTTTCATTGATTTTTTTATAAGAATATACCCAACACCAAAAAAGCTAACCACTAAAATTAATACTAATAATATTCCAAATATTCTTTTCATTTCTATTGTTTACTTTCTACTAAAAACATTTATTCAATTGCACAATTAACCTTTCATTTTACTGACCATGCAAGGCTTCAATGGGATTTACTTTCGCAGCTTTAGCCGCCGGAAATAAACCTGCCAACGCTCCACAAATAACCAAAACCAATAATGATAATACAGAAGATTGAAGATCAACTTCCGGATTTGAAAACATTCCTGTTTCAATATTCCATTTTTCCATTGCAAAGGATATTCCACTTAATATTGTGACTCCGGTCACGAGACCAAGATATCCGGCGATCATAGTGATAAAAATAGCTTCCTGGATAATTAGGCTTGTTATGGAAAAAGGCGTTGCACCCAGTGATTTCCTTAATCCAATCTCTTTGGTTCTTTCTTTTACTATAATGAGCATGATGTTACTGACGCCAATAACGCCGGCTATTAATGTGCCAATACCAACAATCCATACAAATACATTAATTCCACCAAATAATCTGTTGACTCTTTCAAACTCTTTTTCCAGATTGTTAGACCTTATGGAGTTTATATCATCGGGATGAATTTTATGCCTACTCATAAGTAGTCTGCGAATTTTTTGCTCCGTTTCACTCACAGAATATTCGGGTTTAGTGGTAAATGCAATCCAACCAACATTGTTTCCATAACTATACGATTGTTGAAATGTAGTAAATGGAATAAATATGCTTTGTTCATCTCTTTCTGCTTCTTGTCCGGCTTTCTTGGATTTGAAAACTCCTATTACTTGAAAAAATACACCGTTGGCTTTAATATATTTCCCGATAGGATCTTCACCCTTCTCAAAAAGTACTTTTTTTACATAATCCCCAATAACCACGTTTTTCCTTCTGTTCAATAGATCCAGATTATTGAGATGCCTGCCATTAGTTATATTTACGATTTTGATTTTTTGAATTTCTGGATAGTCTCCATAAACTCTAAATGCGCCAGACTTACTGCCCCTAATGAGATTATTTCCTGGGTTTTGTTTGGAGTTTCTCGGTGCAAGATATTCCAATTCGGGTATAGAAAGTCGCAAAGCATCCAGGTCTTCATTTGTAAAATTTATATACCTGCCAGGTTGCAGGCCATTGAATGCCATTGTTGTTCTGCCACGCCAAATAAACCCACTGTTTGAAGCCCATCCTCTGAATGCCTTATTCACGCCATTTTCAAGTCCATTGCCAAAACCCATCAATATTAATAGCATAAAAATACCCCAGAAGACTCCAAACATGGTCAAAAATGTCCTAAGTTTATTTTTTTTTATTGTACCAAATATCTCCTGCCACTTATCGTAATCAAACATTTATTCGTCTTTAAGAGCAATGATAGGATTAACTTTGGCAGCTTTTCTGGCTGGAAAATATCCAGCGATGGCTCCGGAAATTACCAATAATAAAGTTGCTAAAACTGCTGTAAATAAGTTGATCTCCGGATCTCGGAAGTATGGAGCATCAACATTAAATTCGACCAGCCCCCACTTTATTGCTTCAATGACACCTACACCAGTAATCAATCCGATATATCCGGCAACAACGGTTATCAGAATTGATTCTTGAAGAAACAAACCAACAATCGACATTGGAGTTGCTCCAATGGCCTTTCGCACGCCAATTTCTTTTGTGCGGTCTTTAATTACAATATACATGATATTGCTTACTCCTACGATACCGGCAATGATTGTAAAAAATCCAATAAACCATAAAAAGATTTTAATTCCGGAAAAGAGGTTTTTGAATTTTTGAAAGTTTTCTACATTATTCCAAATAAACATAGCTCTATGATCGTCAGGGTCAAATTTGTACTTATCAGAAAGCATTTTTCTGGTTTGTTCGGCCATGATCTTACTCTCATCAACAGATGCATCTCCAACGGTATATGAAATACTATGCACCCTGTTTTTTGCGTTGTACGCTAGTTGAGCTGTGGTTATTGGAATGAATATGTTCATCTTTTCTCCTGCATCACCTTTATCTTCATAAACTCCAACAACCATATACTGAATGCCTCGTACATCAATCCATTTACCAATAGGATTCTCATTTTTTTCAAACAAACCTTCAAGAACCTTTGTGCCGATTACGGCCACTTTGCGCCTGCTCGAAATGTCGATTTCATTGATGTATCTGCCCATTGTCGGATTCTGGTTTTCCAGATGCATCATATCAGGATTAACACCAAATACATCGAAAGATGAGTATTTGTCTTTGTATCGAACAGTAAAATTACCCCAGCAATTAAATTTTCCTGCCACATATTCGACTCCTTTTACTTTGTCTTTGATCAAGGTGTAATCTTCTGTTTTTAGTGAGAGCCTTCTTCCTGGTTGCAATCCTTTGTATGGTTTACTTGTTTGGCCTGGTCTAATCCAAATACTATTGATAGCATCATTTCGAAAGTCGTATTCCACACCACGTTGCAAACCTGTACCAACTCCCAGAAGAATTATAAGTATGAATATTCCCCATGCGACGCTAAAAGCAGTCAAAAATGTTCGCAGTTTATTTTTTCTTATGGTAATAAATATTTCTTGCCATTTATCTATGTCAATCATATGCTAATAAACTGCAAGTTCAGCTACGTGATTAACAATTTTTCCGTCTTTTAGAAATATTACCCGGTCCGTTTGTTCAGAGATTTCATTTTCATGCGTAACAATTACTACTGTCATGCCATTTTTATTGACATCTTTAAAAATATTCATCACGTCCATGGTAGTTTGTGAGTCCAAAGCGCCGGTAGGTTCATCGGCCAATATTACTTTGGGTTTTGAGATAAGAGACCTTGCAATTGCCACTCTTTGTTTTTGACCTCCAGACATCTCTGATGGCATGTGATATGCCCAGTCAAGCAAGCCAACCTTCTCAAGGTATTCCAGTGCAATCTTATTTCTTTTTTTGCGATTTACTTTCTGATAGTACAACGGGAGTGCCACATTTTCCATGGCATTTTTAAAAGGAAGTAAATTAAATGACTGGAATACAAAACCTATAAACTGGTTGCGATAATAGGCTGCTTTTTTCTCAGAAAGATTTTTGATTAATGTGTTGTTTAGCTTGTAAATTCCTGAATCATAGTCATCTAATATGCCAAGAATATTAAGCATTGTTGATTTTCCTGAACCTGAAGATCCCATTATTGATACGAGTTCCCCTTTTTCAATCTCTAAATTCACATGCTTTAGCACCTTTAATGAATGTGCGCCTACCCGGTAAGATTTTGTGATATTATCAAAATGTATCATAGATTAATCAAACAGCGATGGTAATTTTTTATCTCTTAAACTATTAAGGCGAAAAAATATTATATGAAAATATTACTTTTGAAATCATTCAAAAGTACACTTTAGAGAAAACAATATTTCCATTATATATATCTGTCAAATTTGCTAAATAGTTGCGTACATGAGCAATATAATTTCTATAAAGGGATTAAATAGTCATATAAGGGGGCATTGTACTTTATTTTAAGTTATTGATATCAGATGTTTCTAACATCCTTCATATTTTTGACAATTAAAGAATCAAGCAAAAGTTGATGCAAAGGCGCATATACTCCATATTATTAATTCTTATCATTACATCCTTTACCAATATTGCTATTGGTCAGGCATTTAATCCCTATCAACATGCTTATCAAGGATGGAACGGAGATAACATTAAAAAGGCCAGTCCATTTAGAGCATTTCTAAACAAATTTTCATTAAACACTTCTTTGGGTTATGGAAGAACTTTCTATAGTCACAATGTAAATGCCGATGTGTTAGAAACCCCTGATAAATTAATAATGCTGGGGGAATACACGCTTACAGGATATGATGTTGAATATACCGGCCTTGTCGATTGGTTGAATGCCCCAACAGTGGTTGAAGGCAATGCCGTAATTGGTGGGAGTACAGGTAATAATATTTTATATTCAGATAGCTCAACGATTGGTTACAAAGGTAGCGGATTCAATATTCCATTAAATGTTTCCTTGCAGCTCGACATCGATCGATTCAGAATTGGAGGTGGGATTATATATGAATTCCATAAAATTGGCAGTTTAAAACCTTCGGGCCAGGGGACCTATCCATATGTTCCAAATTTCAATTCCACATTTATGTTCAGGTATTTCTTTATGGCCGGAGCAAGGGTATATCATTTTATGGGATGGGATTACCATGTTGATATTCAAATCGGCAAAGTTAAGTATGGTAAACAATATGATAAAAGTGCTCTTCAGAATGGGATTTATTTTAATTTGGGTATCCCCATCGAATATGAATTTTCAGAGTATTTCTGGATCTTTTTACGCCCTTCATTTGATTTCAAAAATTATTCGATGTCAGTTAGTCAAAATGATGGCTCTGCCAGCTTTCAGCACAATCAACCAGCTCTTTATTTAAATTTTGGAGTAAGGATGAAATTGCCTGAGATAAAGAGATGTCCAATAAAATCATGCAGAACTCAGCTCAAACATGTTCATGGGGGCCGCGAATTTAGAGGGCAGCCATATTTTAAAAGGCAAAATCCAAAAATAGGTGAGCTGTATTCTTCACCTGACAAAGTCTCAAAAGATTTAAAACGCAAATCGAGATAATTAAATCAACCTACCTGCCACGACAATTATTTAATCAATACCATGATTTAATTTTACATTTATTCAGCACTTATATCTATTAATAATTTGGTCAAAAATTAGTTTATTGGTACCATCGTTATTATTCTGTTTTCAAAAAAGTTTACATGAATTACCTGGTTATATTTTACAATAAAATAATCCGTTTTTATCCATACTTTTTCTATTCCAATAATTGAATCTAATCACAATACTGTCATTAATTTTGACTAAATTGCGCCGAAATTTGACAAGCAGAAATAGCACCTATGATAGAAGGATCAAGAGAAAATATAATACCAATAAATATTGAAGATGAAATGAGGGGAGCTTACATCGATTATTCGATGTCAGTTATCATTTCAAGAGCATTGCCAGACGTTCGAGATGGATTAAAACCAGTCCATAGACGAGTACTTTTTGGCATGCTGGATTTGGGTGTAAGCTATAACAGATCTCACAAAAAATCAGCCAGAATCGTGGGTGAAGTTTTAGGAAAATACCATCCACACGGCGATTCATCAGTTTATGATAGCATGGTAAGAATGGCTCAAGAATGGTCATTAAGATATCCGTTGGTCGATGGTCAGGGAAACTTTGGCTCAATTGATGGGGATTCCCCGGCTGCAATGCGTTATACTGAAGCTCGACTAAAGAGAATTTCTGAAGAAATGCTTAATGACATCAATAAAAACACGGTTGACTTTCAGCCCAATTTTGATGATTCATTAAAGGAACCTACTGTTTTGCCTGCTGCGATTCCAAATTTACTTTTAAATGGTGCATCGGGTATAGCTGTTGGTATGGCAACAAATATGCCCCCCCACAATCTTACCGAAGTGATCAATGGTATTCATGCCTATATTGATAATAACGACATAGATATCAAAGAATTAATGACGCATATTACTGCACCTGATTTTCCAACCGGAGCAATTATTTATGGATACCAGGGAGTTCTTAATGCTTTTGAAACAGGGCGAGGTAGAGTAGTATTAAGGGCAAAAACTCACTTTGATCAAAACAAAGCTGGGAAAGAACAAATCATTGTTGACGAAATTCCATATATGGTTAATAAGGCATCAATGATTGAAAGGACTGCTGCTCTTATAAATGAAAAGAAAATTGAAGGCATTTCTGGTTTAAGAGATGAGTCTGACCGTGACGGTATGCGTATTGTATATGACTTGAAAAAAGACGCTATTCCAAATATTGTTCTGAATAATCTTTTCAAATATACTCAGTTACAATCTTCATTTGGAGTGAATAATGTAGCCCTTGTCAAAGGAAGGCCACAAACACTCAATCTCAAGGAAATGATCAGACATTTTGTCGATCATCGGCACGAAGTTGTTGTTCGAAGGACTGAATATGAATTACAAGAGGCTGAAAAAAGGGCTCATATTTTACAAGGATATTTAATTGCTCTGGACAATCTTGATGAGGTCATATCACTTATTAGAAATTCTAAAGATCCGGATTCTGCAAAAGAAGGTTTGATTACCAAATTTGATCTTAGTGAGA
>CAYREN010000053.1:0-2631 GCA_964423255.1 uncultured Roseivirgaceae bacterium
TTTATTGATCTCCATCATTATTGTTAAGAAAACTTAATCTTACAGTTACAGCCAGTTTATGTGCCAAAAGCCCCTCAGCTTCTGCCATTATCTCAACAGCTGGTCCAATGCTTTTTATGCCCTCTTCATTCAATTTCTGAAATGTAATTTTTTTTACGAAACTATCAATCGAAACCCCACTGTAGGTCAAGGCTGCCCTATTTGTAGGAAGCGTATGATTGGTTCCGGAAGCGTAGTCCCCGACAGATTCCGGGGAATAATTTCCAAGAAAAACAGATCCTGCATTCTTTATTTTCTTTGCTACTTTCTGTGGATTATTCACAGCTAATATCAAGTGTTCTGCAGCATATTTATTTAGAATTTTGATAGCTTCTTTTTTATTATCTACAATGATGATGATACTTTCTTCCAACGCATTTTCCGCAATTTTTTTCCTTGGTAAATCGATAAGATATTTGTCAATTGCCACCAATGTATCATTAGCAATGGTTTCGCTTGTTGTGACCAATACCACCTGACTATCAGCACCATGCTCTGCTTGCGAAAGTAAGTCAGTAGCTATAAATTCTGGTATAGCAGTATCATCAGCAAAAACTGCAACTTCTGAAGGACCAGCAGGTAAGTCGATTGCGATTCCTTTTTCGGAAACAAGTTGTTTTGCTGCCGTCACAAATTGATTTCCAGGTCCAAAAATTTTATACACTTTTGGCACACTTTCAGTTCCATAAGCAAGTGCTCCAATAGCTTGAGCTCCTCCAATTTTCACAATTTTATCTATGCCTGTCATTTGCGCGCAATACAGAATTGCGGGATTGATTTCTCCGTTTTTATCCGGCGGTGTGCAAAGAATTAATTTTTTACATCCTGCAATCTTTGCCGGAATAGCCAGCATCAATACTGTACTAAAAAGAGGTGCTGTACCGCCAGGAATATAGAGTCCGACCTTTTCTATTGGGACACTCCTTCGTTGACAAACTACTCCGGGCATAGTTTCCATTTGGAGGTCTTCTGTCATTTGAGCACGATGAAATTTTTCAATATTTTCTTTGGCCAAAAGAACGGCTTTTTTTAATCTATTATCTAATTTATTGCAAGCCGCATCAATTTCTTCCTGGCTCACAATCAATTCATTCAGTTGAACATGATCATATTCCAGGGTATATTTCAAAAGTGCTCTATCACCTTTGTTTTTTACATTTCTTAAGATCGGTTTTATGATCTTTTTTATATTCTTAAGCTTTTTTACCGGTCTTTTCAACGCTTCTTTAAGGTCCTCGCCTACCGGATTTTTTAGCACTTTCATCTTAGCTATAAATAATTTTGAAAATCTACATTCAATATTTCAATGACTTTGAAAATAAGATATATATTTATGACAACCATCTTATCGTAAATCATCTTCTTACATAATTGGTAAAACATTTAATCTCTTTCTTAAAAACCTTATCTTATATCTGAATATTTAGAACTATAAGATCATTTTTTCTATTGGAATTACGAGAATACCCTCTGCCCCAGCATTTCTTAATTTTTCAATAACCTCCCAAAATTCATCTTCATTGATAACTGTATGAATTGAACTCCAATTTTTATCTACTAATGGGACAACAGTCGGACTTCTCATTCCTGGAAGTAATTTTACTATTTCATCCAATTTTTCATTGGGTGCATTTAGCAGTATATATTTATTGTTTTTCCCTTTTTGAACAGACTCAATTCTAAAAAGTAATTTGTCGAGTATTGATTTCTTTTCCGCAGACATTTGCTGATTACCAATGATAATCGCTTCCGATTTCAATATTGTCTCCACTTCGGCAAGCCCATTACTTAATAGTGTGCTCCCAGAGCTGACAATATCACACACACCATGAGCCAGACCAATACTTGGGGCAATTTCCACTGACCCTGAAATTTCATGGATATCTGCTGTAATATTATTTTTCTCAAGAAAATCTTTTAATATTTTTGGATAAGAAGTGGCAATACTCGCATTTTGAAAGTAATTAAGACCTTTGTAATCAATTTCTCTTGGCACGGCAAGACTAAGCCTGCATTTCGAAAAACCAAGCCTTTTTACAACATCAATATTTTTACCTTTCTCTAAAGCTACATTTTCTCCAACGATTCCAATATCTGCTACGCCATCTGCTACATAATCTGGTATATCATCATCACGCAAGAAAAGAAACTCTATTGGAAAATTCCGAGCTTTTGATTTTAATTTGCCACTTCCATGGCTAAATTTTATACCACTTTCCTTTATCAAGCTTAGTGAATCTTCACTTAAGCGTCCCTTTCTTTGAATCGCTAGTCTTAAAACTGAATTATTAATCATGTAATGTTAAATTTATAGTGGTCAATAATATTGAAACTTCTTAGCTCCGATTAGTGCCAAGGGTGTTGAAAATAAAAATTTGAAAAATAACCCACTATGTGTATATTTATAATTGAGGCACAAAAATAATTATATATATTCTAATAAAAGAAGATATATTCTATTATTAAACATGTTATATCTTGATAACGTTATACATAAATATATTTATAATTATTTCGTATTTTAACTTAATAAAAATTTTGAGATACAATGTTAAAACAGACAACATCAAATAAGGTAGTTCGATACAAGAG
>CAYREN010000053.1:2731-18596 GCA_964423255.1 uncultured Roseivirgaceae bacterium
GGAGGAAACAGTTATCTATTTACCAAAATGCACAATGCACATCATGCTTTTGTCAATATTGCGGGCATTGATGTCACACTCGAAACACATGGCATGTTTAGGTTTACGCCTCATGAAACATGGAAGCAAATCCATAAATGGCAGCATATTTACACTCCAATATTATATTCATTTGCCATGATTCATTGGGTTTTTGTTAAAGATTTTAAATGGATGTTTGGTGAGCTAAATATTGGCAACAAGAAGAATATTCAACATGAAAAAAAGGAGTATTTTATTTTAATAATTTCCAAAGCATTTTATTTTATAACCACCTTGATTTTACCATTGATATTATTGAGTGCCCCTTGGCCATGGATTATTTTTGGCTGGATAAATATTCATATTTTACCAAGTTTATGTTTTGCTCTTTTATTTCAGGTAACGCATATCTATCAAGGAACTCACTATCCACTACCAGATAAAAATGGAAATATAGAGAATAATTATTTTCTTCACGTGCTGGAAACAACCACTGATTTCAGCCGTGAAAATAAATTAACTGCCTGGCTGACCGGTGGAATCAATATTCATATAGTTCATCATTTATTCCCAAAGATAAATCATGCTCATTATATCCCGCTAACTACAATTATTAAAAAAACTGCTGAAGATTTTGGAATTCAATATCATGAAGAAAAAAACTTTTGGAATTCACTGAAACTTCATATGCAAATGCTAGAAAAATTGAGTAAAAAAGATGCTGTAGTTGACCAATATAGTCAATATTCGACTATGTTATAATTACAGGTATTCATTTTACATTTGATATCCGCCAAATAGTGCGTTAAATCCAAGTTACATTCTCTCGTTTTATTGGTAATTATCAGGATTATTGTTTCATGCAAAATCAGAAACGTAATTGCAGTGTGTTCTTTTCAAGTAAGAAATAACCTTTTCTTTGTATTAATTTGTAGTTTTACGACTTAAAATATTTTGATATTTAAAACTGTGAATTACATGTTTTTTTGGTGAAATTCTCCATAAATATTTTGTTTTTTACTGCTTATGCAAATCAAGAATTTGAAAAATTGAACCACAACTTCTGATGAAATTCTGTAATTGTTTTCATGACAATTCATTTATAGCGTATTCACTGCAATTTATTTTGCGAAGTGATTTCATGCATTTTTTTATTCAGAATAACTGGATACACAGTAAATACAAATCAGTAATTGAAAAATGAGCATGGGAATAGGTAATCTATATTCAATAAATATAATCAACATTAACAGAATTTTAAAATCTATTGTTTTCCTTAAATTATTTATTGTACTCTTTGGATTTCAGACTAGTGTTTACGCCCAACAAAATCCGTATGAAGTAAAAGCTGGTCACCCAAGAATCATCATGACAAAATACGATGAATTGACTCTTCGATTCATAATGATGGAAAATCCTCTTGCCGAAAAATTAAAGCAAGAATTAAAAAAAGATGCTGACAAGCTATTATCAGTCAAAGTCATTAAATATAAATTAGATAGGCGAAATACTATGCTGAGTATAAGTAGGGAATACCTACAGAGAATTCTTACTCTTTCGCTAGCATACCGCATCTTCGAAGAAGATAAATATTCTGACAAAGCAATCGATCAAATGATGTATGTCTGCACCTATCCAAATTGGAATCCCGGACATTTTTTGGATGTAGCAGAAATGACTGCCGCACTTGCTATTGGATATGATTGGAATTTTTATCACTTGAACATAAGGGAAAAAGAAACCATTAGAAACAAAATAGTTGAATATGGTTTGAACCCAGGATTAGCTGTTTATCAAAACCCCGATGATAAGCCTCATGTCTGGTATAAAATGAAAAACAATTGGAACCAGGTATGCGCAGGAGGGCTTGTTATGGGAGCTCTGGCTGTAAGTGAAGATTTTCCTGATTTGAAAAACAATATCATTTATCATGCAACTAAAAACCTTATCCCTACTCTGGATCTTTACGAACCAGACGGAGTATGGTATGAAGGTCCTGCATATTGGGGATATGCCAACTCATATCTTGCCATGCTGATGTCTTCTTTGCAATCGTCCTTGGAGCATGATTTTGGACTATCGGGGAGGCCAGGGATTGACAAAACGGCGGATTATTATGTAAACTCAATTAGTCCAACTGGTGAATTATTCAACTTTGCAGATGCTGGAAGCTCCCACAAATCATTGAATCCTGCTTTGTTTTGGTTTAGTAAAAAATTCAATTCTATGAATGTTTCTGCATATTATAAACAAATTCTTGAAAGCAATACTAATCCTGCCTCTTCGGCATATGGTAAAAACAGAGGGAGATTATTTTATCTCAATTTACCATGGTTTGACGATGGAGATTCTGAGGCATCGGAAAATCCAAAGGCTCAATATTTTAGAGGGTTGGTGGACTTATTAGTTTTACAAAGTAAAAATGGTAAATCCGAAGCAATATATCTTGCCGCCAAGGGAGGTAAAGGTACATTAAATCACCAGCAACTTGATGCAGGAACATTTGTTATTGATGCAAAAGGAGAAAGATGGGGAATGGATCTTGGGTCTGAAAATTATTTCCTTCCCAACTTTTTTGACAGTAGAATTGAAGGTGACAGATGGAAATATTATAGAAATACCAATAAGAGTCATAGCACTTTGGTAATTGGTGATGATATTCAATATCCTGCCGGTGAAAGCAAAATCATCGATTTTAATGCAGAAATAAATCAGCCCTTTGGCATTCTTGATTTATCAGAAACATATGCCAATGCCCATGAAGTGAAACGTGGATATAAACTATTGAACGACGATCAAATAATGATTCGTGATGAAATCACATTTTCTGGAAAAAAGGAAACAATAAAATGGGGAATGATGACAGATGCAAATGTGGAGCTACTTGGGGATAAAGTTATTTTGACAAAAAATGATAAAAAGTTTATTTTACAAGCATTTTCAAATGAAGAAATTAGTTTTCAATTTGAAGCAGCCAAAGCATATCATAAGGAGGCTAAAGATAATTCCGGTAAAAATTTATTATACATCATGCTAAATAAAAATCATGACAAAGAATTCGTTGAATTATCTGTAATTATGGGTAATAATATGAATGGCTTGAATGATGTGATTGTAAATAGCAAACTTATTTCCTGGTAATAAATTTATCTGAGTATTTTTTACTCGGATATAAAGTGAATTAACACAGAAAAACATCTATTAGTTTTGTAATTGTTAGGATAGAATATGTGAAAAACCGCATTTTTAATAATTAGAACTAGTATATTACAATAAAAAACCAAAGGCCAAAACCCTAAATGTTTAATATAGCTGGGAAATCAGTATTCATTGCTGAAACTTCTGAAAACATGAGGAGTTATAAGCAAAATATAATTAAAGAATTGCAGCATTTAGGGTGTAACATCAAATTGCTTAGCTATCCACACCCAAATATTGACGCATATCAGAAAACTATAAATAGTTGTGATGTAGCAATACATATATTAAGTGACGATGATAAAATTTTTGGAAATGATGAAATCGGATTTGAAGAAAAACAAATTGAATATTCCATTCAACATTTATTAAGCAAAAAACTCGCAAGTTCTAATTCGAATTTCGAAATAATTGGCTGGCATCCTAAAATAAATACCAAAGCAATTTATGAAGAAGAAAAAGTATCTATTCATATTCAAAATATTCAACAACATGATGAATTAGAATTGTTGAGAACAACCTTTGAAGAATTTAAAAATTACTTGTTCAAAAAAAATAATCTCAAAAGCCATGAATTTGATGAAGTAGAAAAATCAAACGAGTCCAAGGGTGTACTTTCTATTTATTTTATCTATGATCTGAAGGACATTGAATCTGCGGAAAAATATACTAGCTATTTTAAAAATTATGGTTTTAAAGTTTATAATCCGATGTTCACAACAGATATTCTTAAGGTAAGACAACAACACAACAATTATCTTAAAAAATGTGATATCACCATTATTTTTTCTTCCGGAACCAATGTTAATTGGGTAAACATGAAAATAATGGATGTTCTCAAATCTCCAGGCTTGGGCAGAAAAAACACAACATTGGAAAACGCAGTTTTTATGCTTTCAGAAATGCAAAATAAAATCCCATTATTAAACAGAGGCTTTGAATTTATCGAATATAAAAACAACACATCCACAGACTTAATTGAACAATTTTTAAAAAAAGCTTCAAAAAATTAACCCTATCTATTAATTTTTTGGCTGTGTAATGATTTAATAATGTTTACATTAAGTATTGAGAAAAGAATACGATATTTTGCCAACTGTTTACCATTGTATTTTGTAGTAACAATTTATGAGTAAAGCTTTATTAAGTATTTTAAATGTAGTTGAAGGAGAAGAAAAACCTGTTTTACTATTATTGGGTTATGGTTTTTTTATGGGTATTTTCCTTGCAGCTTACAAAATTGTTGCCACAACTTTATTCCTATCCAGCCTAAGTGAATACATACGAGAGGCATTTTTTGTTTCTGGAGTTTTAGGCGTAATAGCTACCTGGACATACTCCTCTCTTCAAAACAGAGTGCAATACTCAAAATTGATCATATTCAATATTATTTCGATATTTATATTTATTGCCTTTGCTCGGGTCATGTTTGAATTTTACAATTCGCAATGGCTGGCGTTTATTTTATTTGTTATGTTAGGCCCAATAACTTCAGTACTTCTACTTGGATTTTGGGGAATATTTGGAAGACTATTTGACCTTAGACAGTCAAAAAGGATAATTGGGGGTATTGATTCTGGCCAGCTTACTGCTATCATCATTACCACTTTTTCCATACCTTTTATTATCCCATTTATGGCAGATATTAGAGATATCCTGTTGATTGGTGAGGTAGGTCTGGCAATTTCCGGTGCGTTTTTTATCATTCTATCCGTAAACTTCAAGCTTTCATCTTTTCATGACAAACAAAAAGAAGATAGAAGAGAGACAAGTTTTTTAATGATGTTTAAAAATAGATACATTGTTTATCTTTCTCTATTTCTATTTCTGTCCATGTCTGCTTTTGTACTTGTCGATTATTCATTTATGAATGTCACTGAGCAGCAATATCCTAACATCAAGCAACTGGCTAGTTTTCTGGGTGTATTTGAGGGATCTATTATGGTTCTAAGCTTGCTTCTTCAAACATTTGCAAACGAAAAGTTATTGTCAATGTATGGAATGAAAACCTCCTTGCTCTTATTACCGGTCATATTATTCTTATTTACTGCCTTATCAATTACTGCTGGATATTTTTATGGATTTGATGTAACAAGTCCTACATTTATCTGGTTTTTTCTATTCATTGCCTTGAGTAAACTGTTTGTGACGACCTTGAGAGAAGCTACCGAAAGTCCAGTATTTAAGCTGTTTTTCATGCCTTTGAATAGTCGGATTAGATTTGATATTCAAACCAAATTGGAGGGTACTGTTACGGAATTGTCACGTGCGGTAACAGGCGGGCTTATTTTAATGTTTGGCTTGATTCCATTTTTTAAACTTATTCATTATTCATGGATATTAATTGGCATTATTATTATTTGGGTTGTTCTACTATATAAAATAAGCAACTTATACAAAATCAATATTAGGGTCAAGTTAGAAAAGCAAAAAGAAGAAGCAGACAAAATAGAGCAAAAAGGTCGTAATCTATTGGTAACAAAATTATTTTCATCTATTGATACCAATACGCCCAGTCTTATGGTATTTGCACTTAGGGTCTTGTCAAAAATAGCTCCCGATACCTTTAAATTAAAAATTGAGGAAATTAAAAATGATCATTCAATAGTTTCAAATAATAAGGTTTTAAAGATATTGGAAAGTGATTTTTCTTTTATTCATATAGCTAATTTGAAATCCTATGAAGAAAATGGTGATGAAAATGTAGCTACTGGAAAAAACAATTATTCATCATTTGATGAACAGTTAATGTCCATGATAAAATCCCGAGATTTTAAGGAAAGAAAACTTGCCGCTGAATTAATTAGCGCTACAAAATCTGAGAAAAGCAATCAGATGTTAATTGAATTGCTAAATGATAAAAATTCAGATGTAATCAATGCAGCAATACTTACTGCCTCTGAACTAAGAAAGTTAGAACTTTTGCCTTTTGTGCTTGACAATTTTTGCAATGCAGAAAACAAGGAAGCTTCCATTACTGCAATAATTAATTTTGGATTGTCATCATTTTCCCAACTCGAAATCTTATTTAATAATACTGATCAAAGCGTTAACACCAAGAAAAATATAATAAATATTTATGGTAAGGTCAGTGGAGATGATGCTATTAAATTATTGTGGAATAAAATAGATTATCCAGACAAAAATATTGTATCTCAAGTATTGCTTTCATTAAGTCATTGTGGGTTCACAGCCCAGGAGGATCAAATTCAACGGATTAAACTTTTTATTGAAGATGATATAGTAGATATAATATGGAATTTAAAAGCCATTGTTCAGCTCAAAAATTATGGTCCCGAGTTTGAAAATATAGTTGATGCTTTATATGAGGAAAACAGACATAATTATAGTCATATCTATTTGTTATTGGCCATGATTTTTGACCAAAAATCAATACAGCTGGTAAAAGAAAATATTGAAACAAAAACCAATGAAGGCATATCATATGCCATAGAATTGCTGGATGTATTTCTTTCTGAAGATTTGAAACAAAAAATAATTCCTGTATTAGATGACACATCAGATTTAGATCGTATCAGGAGATTACAGATGTTTTATCCATTTATTGAAGTAAGCCTTGACGAATTGATTCGTCAGATAATAAATAAAGAATTTAATGCAATTAATAGATGGACCAAGGCCTGCATGATCCATTATTTAGGTGAAAATAAAATTTCAGAAAAGTACGATATGGAATTGATCGCAAATCTTTTTAACCCCGATCAATTATTAAAAGAAGCTTCTGCTTGGTCAATGAATGAAATTGATAAGCAATTTTACATGGAAAATTTAAGGAGATTAGAATTGGAAGACATCAACCATTTAAAGAATCTCAAAATCAATAACAGAAAAAATATTGTTTCTGAATTAAGACCACATATGAAATCTGAATTAATAAGTTTTTTAAAAAATGAATCGCTTCTAGGTGAGCTTCCCAGTTATATAATAGCAAGCATTGTTGATTATATTGAAGAAGTTAACATTGAAGGAGAAACAATCATCGAACAATCTGAATGGCACAATAACAGCTTTTACTTTTTGTATGAGGGCTATTTGGAAGCTAAAAACAATGATGGAAAAATTATAGATCAATTTAAAAAAGGTGATTTTCTTGGTGAACAAATTAATATTGATCTACAGGAAAAATTCAGTTCAATTTGTGTCAAAGGAGATACTGTACTTTTGAGAATCGAAAAAAATAGATTTCTAGAACTTATTACAAATGAATATGATGTGACACTCACATTGCTTGATTCCTTTAGTACACAGAGTGAAACCAACCTTATTCAGTAAAATCATTTCTTATGTAATATTTCGCATATAATACTGTGAAAGAGTGACATAAACACCTTTGCTTTAATTTTTTATTTACATAATTTTAGATCGACTTTTAGAATTGACGATATCACCTCTCATTTAAAAGAATTTTCAAGTGATTTTTGTAAAGAATAAAACAAATTGAAATTAATATCAATAAATTAATATGAGTTTTGGCCAACATATTTTTCTAATAAAATCTCAACAGACTGGGCAAGACCAAATAACTAAAGATTGGGGTACGAGCTTTTACAAGTTTTTAGAATTGTTGCTATCAAGATTATCTGGAGAAAAGATAAGTATAAATGTAATTGATTGTAATGAACTCGATATAGAAAAAATTTATTCTCCACTCGCTTTACTCATCCCAATTGTTTCACAAGAACTATTAAATTCTCCAACCTTTAATGATGAAATAAAATTATTCCATGAAAAATCAATAAATAAAAGCGACAATAATATAAGCTGGAATTCCAGAATATTTAAAGTTCTCCCTGAGCCTCAGGAAGGCCACTTTTTATTGGACTACCTAAGCAATTCTGTTAGCTATGATTTTTTTCATCATGATACCAATACCGACGAACTTGTTATTTACGACGATTTTACTGGTCCTACATCAGAAAAAACTTTCTGGATGAGATTGTATGATCTGGCTTATGATATTTTTAAAGTGATGGATAGCTTAAAAAATATTGAAAATGAAATCGCAAGTATTAATAAAGAACTAAATTCTTTTACAGTATTCCTATCGGCAGTAGGTGCCGATTTACTTGGTCAAAGAGATGCTATTAAAAGAGAACTTTTGAGAAGTGGCTATAAAGTTTTACCGGAAAAAAATATGCCTCAAGATTTTGACTCAATAATGAAATTGGTGAAAAAAGATCTTTCATCCAGCAATATGTCTATTCATCTTATTGGATCTGATTATGGTAAAATTCACTCTTCAAATGTCTCCATAATCGACTTGCAAAATAGAATGGCCATTGACCATTTTAAAGATTTGGAGAGAATGGATGCTAACTCAAGCTTAAATTTTAGCAGGGTTATCTGGGTTTCACCAGAGATGAATAATATCAGCGTAAAGCAAAGATTATTCATTGAAAATCTAAAAAAAGATTCAGATTCTATGAAATCTGCAGATTTGTTAGAATCATCCATTGAAGAATTAAAAGCCTTCGTCATCAATAAAATTGATAATGACTTAGAAAACCACGCTAAAATATTTGGTGGTCAAAAATTTGATAAAGAAAAAATTATCTATTTAATCCATGACCAGTCGGAAGTAAATAAGTGCAAAAAAATAGAAACTTTGCTTAATAAAAATGGATATGATGTTATTCTTTCAGAATTTGAAGGAAACCCAGATGAGATTAGAAATAAGCATAATGAAAATTTGAAAAGATGTGATGCCACACTTATCTATTATGGCAAAGAAAACGATGGTTGGATCAAGAGTAAACAAAATGATTTATTGAAATCACTAGGTTTAGGCCGAGACAAACCAATAAGTCCGCAAGCTATAATTATAGAAAATGAATCGCAATTGGACGAAAGCCTGGGAATTGACAAAGGATCTCTAATATTACAAAGTCAAAAAAGATTTACCCCAAATGTAATTGAACCTTTTTTAGCCAAACTAAAAGAATAATATGAATTCTGAAAAGTTTGATGTGCTAGAGAACCTGAACCAAGGGGAAGTTGACCTACTCAATCCATTTCCAGGATTGAGACCTTTTACTTTTGCGGAAAGTCATTTATTTTTTGGAAGAGAAGGCCAGAGCGATGAAGTCTTAGTAAACCTTGCTCAACATAGATTTACAGCAGTAATTGGCGCTTCAGGTAGTGGTAAATCCTCATTGATGTATTGTGGCCTAATACCAATATTATATGGTGGATTCCTGACAGATGCAGGTTCAGAATGGAATGTACTAATAACCAGACCTGGAATTTCTCCAATAGAGAATCTTGCCGAATCAATTCTTAACAAAGATGAAAGTTATGTCACATCTTCAGAGGAAGAAAAGTTAATCAGCAAGAGGATGACCTCTACAATACTCAGGAGTAGTTCCATGGGGTTGGTAGATGCAATAAAACAAATTTCTGACTCGTCAACAAAAAATATATTTTTATTAGTTGATCAATTCGAAGAATTATTTAGGTATCTCAGAGCAGAGCAAGATGATAAAGAAACTATAAATGAAGCCGCATCTTTTGTTAATCTTCTTATAAAATCTATTTCGCAAGTTGAAGTCCCCATTTATATTGCTTTCACAATGCGCTCTGACTTTATAGGCGATTGCTCTCAATTTCCAGAACTTACACATATTATTAACAAGAGCCACTATCTTGTTCCTCAGATGACAAGAGATCAGCAACGATTGGCAATTGAAGGGCCTGTTGCTGTAGGGGGAGGGAAAATTACCAAAAGACTTGTTCAACAATTGCTCAATGATATTGGCAACAAACCTGATCAGCTTCCGGTAATGCAACATGCCCTCATGCGTACCTGGAATTTTTGGGCTGCCAATAAGGAATCAGAAGAACCAATTGATATGCGTCATTACATAGCAGTTGGTAAAATTAATGAAGCCCTTTCTCAACATGCCAATGAAGCATATTCAGAATTAAACAATAAAGAAAAGGAGATTTGCGAAATGCTTTTCAAATCTTTAACAGAAAAAGGTTCTGAAAATAATGGCGTAAGAAGGTCAGCGAAATTAGAAGAAATAGCAGAAATTGCTGGAGTTGATGAAGAAGACCTTAAAGGTATAATAGAAAAATTCAGGGAACCCGGGAGATCATTACTGATGCCATCAGCAAATGTCACCTTAAAGTCAAGTTCTATTATTGAGATTTCGCATGAAAGCTTAATGAGAATTTGGCAAAGGCTAAGAAACTGGGTAAATGAAGAGGCAGAGTCCTCTCATATGTACAAAAGGATTTCTGATGCCGCCGAAATGTATCAAGTAGGCAAAGCTGGTCTTTGGAGACCCCCTGATCTGCAATTGGCACTTAATTGGCAAATTAAACAAAAACCAACAAGAACATGGGCAAAACGGTATAATCCTTATTTTGAAAGAGCTATTGTCTTTCTGGAGACCAGTAAAACTGCCTATGAAAGCGAGCAAAAAAGCAAAGAGCTTCTTCAAAAGCGTATGCTCCAAAGAACAAAAATGGTTGCCATCATTTTAGGAATAGCATTTATAATAGCAATTATATTCTTTGTGTTTGGGTGGATCAAAAAAATTGACGCTGATAATCAACGGGAGTTAGCAGAGCAAAATAGAATAGAAGCTGTGCAAAATGCAGATCTCGCAGAAAAAAGAAGACTGGAAGCTGTAACTCAAACCCAAATCGCCATTGACAATGCTGATTTAGCAGAAAGGGAAAGAATGCGTGCAGAGCAAAATGCAGATAGCGCATTATTTCAAAAAAACATTGCCGAAAGACAAACGATTATCGCAACCCAGCAAAGTCTATTGGCACTCGATAGAGAAAGAATTGCAGATTCATTGCGCACAATAGCTGATGAGCAAAGTTTGCTGGCCATGGACGAGAGAGACAAAGCCAACCAATTGAGAATGATCTCAATAGCCCAATCCATGGCTGTGAAATCATTAAATATCCAGGAGACTGACTTAAAAGCATTGTTAGCATATCAGGCTTATAATTTCAATAAAGAATATGGGGGTAATGTATATGACAACTATATCTATGATGGAATGTACTATGCAAAGCGAGACAAACTAGATGAAAGTCAAGGAATTGACTTGTACAGGTTTAAGGGTCATAGAGATATGATTAGGTCAATAGTATATTCTCCAAATGGAAATGATATTTATACAACAGGTAGTGACGGAACCATACTGAAATGGAATAGTAGCGATTATTCTTTTAAGACACTTTATAGTCCTGAAGTAAAATTCATTAATTATGTTATGAAAATTAGTCCAGATGGTAAATGGCTAATTGTTGGTGGAGACGCTCCTCATATTTTGGTAATAAATTTAGCCACATTAAATACAATCAAGATTGAAGGTCATAAAGGGCCTGTAACCAAATTGATGTTTTTACCAAATTCTGATTATTTCATTTCGTATGGAATTCAGGATAGTACATTGAGGGTAAATGATTATGTAAATAGCAGTGAACTGAAAAAATTCAACAATCGATATACTGCATTAACATTAAGTAAAGGTGGGAATTTACTAATTGCTGGAAATGAAAAAGGCGTTCTGGATATCTGGAATACTAAAAACATGGAAATGGTTAAATCTATTGATAACTTAACAGATAGGCCTATTTATGCAATTGAATTTAGTCCTGATGATAAAACCATAGCTATTGGCAATGAAGATGGCGTTGTATTTATTGGTGACGTAAAAGGAAACGAATTATTTTTTACCAAATCACTATCCGGACAAAAATCAAGAATCAACAATATTAAATATAGCCCTGATGGAAAGTTATTGGCGACGGCCAGTCTAGAAGGTACTGTTCAGCTTTGGGTTATCTCTCGTATGGACAAAATGCTGCCTGTTGCATTCAAAGATCACAGAGATTATGTATGGAATATAGAGTTTAGTCCTGATAGCGATTATCTCATGGCAGGAACAAAAAAGGGCGTTTTGAAAATGTGGCCAACGAAACCAGAACTCATGGCACAGGATATTTGTAAATATTTAATTAGAAATATGACAAGTAAAGAATGGGATAGATATGTTGGCGAAGATATTTATTATGTGAAAACATGTGAAAAAGCAGGCGTATCTCCTTCAAAATGAATGAACTAGATTGATGAGATCATTATTAATTTTTATCCTATTGATATGGAATATTGCTACATCAGCAATTGCGCAAGATCAATGCGCTCTTTCACTTAGTGAAGCAGAGGATAAATATGATAAGGGACGTTTGTATGAAATTCCTGAGATGATAAACTCTTGCCTCGAAGATGGATTTTCCAAAGAAGAAAAAATAAGAGCTTATAGATTATTGACCCTATCATATTTGTTTTTGGATTACTATGAAAAGGCCGATAAATCTTATTTAGAATTATTGAAATTGTCACCCGAGTTTAAAACCAATGACGAACTGGATCCAATGGAAATTATCAATCTTCATGAAAAATTTACTACAAAGCCAAAATACTATTTAACACTAGGAAAAATAGGTGTTAATTTTTCCAGTGCCAATGTATTGTTGGATTACAGTTTGACACAAGTTGGATCAAAAAAATACAAATCACTAGCTGGGTTTCAGATAGGTCTTGGAGGGGAAATGGTCATCTACAAAAACCTTCATCTTGCTGGAGAATTATTTATTGTCAGAAAGAATATACACATAACGGATAATCAGTGGAATTTTTATTCTACAAATATGGATATTAATCATACAGAAATTGAACTCCCAATCATGCTAAAATATAATTTTTTCAAAGAAAAAATAAGCCCATTTGCCATGGTTGGATTGAGCCCTGGGTTTTTGATAAGTTCATCTATTCAAAACATTGAAGGAAATTATAGAATCGAAGGCGGAGGTGAGCAAAACGAAGACGAAATATTTCCTGTACAACCTCGACCAGGAATTAAAACTGCAGAGATGAAAAATAGATTTAATTATTCAATGCTTTTTGGTGGAGGGATCAATTATAAAATAGGGTTGAATTACTTGGTTATTGAAGCCCGTTATTCCTTGGGCATGCTAAATGTAACGGATGAAAATGAAAGATGGAGGGAAGATATTTTAGTGGGTAGAGACCTTAAATTTCCAACAGGATATGTTGATGATGATTTTAAGATCAATAACCTTTCATTTTTTATAGGATTTGTCAAACCACTTTATAAACCACGAAAGATTAAGTGAATTTTTTAATTTATTCAAATAGCAGTTTATTATTTTTTCCGATATCCAAACTAAAATGGGTACCGCTAATAATTTGTGTAAATTTTATTTTTTATGCTTGTGATACTGCAGAAAGTGTAAAACCATTTCAAAATCAAACATATATTAAACTTTTTGGTGGCAATGGATCTGAAATAGGAAAAGATCTTATTCAATTACCTGATGAAGGTTTTGTATTGGTTGGATCAACCACTTCTGATACCAACGGAGGCAAGGACGTCTATGTTGTTCGTACAGATAATGTAGGAAATGTAATTTGGAAAAATCGTTTTGGTGGAAAGGGAGATGATGTCGGTAACTCAGTAATCCTTGGTAAAGACAATAGTATATATGTATGTGGAGAATTCACGCAAGAAAAAAATCTCATCTCAAATATCAGAGATGTCTATGTTTTGAAAATATCTATCGAAAATGGATCAATTATCAATCAAAAAACATACGGAGATTCGTTAAGAGATGAATATGGAACAAGCATTTTAGATATTGAAAATGGTGGTTTCTTAATTACATCAACATGGAATACTGCTGACACATCAAAATTTTTCATAGTTGAAACTGATGATAATTTAGTATCAATAGATAAAAAATCAAGATACGTCGGAACTCAAGGAGTAGATAATATCAGTACAAAATCTTTTGAAAACCCAAGCGATCCATTTAACCCTTTTGTTTGCTTTGGATCAGTTTACAAAGCCCCTTCTCAGCAAATAGGAAAAACTTTCTGGTTTCAGTCTTTCAATTATAGATCTGATGGAAATCAAACTCCTGCACCAGAATTATATGGAAATTCTTCTGCTAACGATTTTTGTACAGATGTATTTATGACCAGCGATGGAGGATATATCATATCCGGTTATACAATGAATGGAAACGTCTCCAAAGAATTGGTTGTTAAAATAAACCCTAATCTCTCTGAAGCATGGGTAAAAGAAATTGATAATGAATTTAATAGAAATATAGGAAAGACGGGCATTTTTCAGACTAATGATGGTGGGTTTTTAGTTTCTTCAACTATTGAGTTGGACGATCCAAAAAATGATGAAATAAGTTTATTGAAATTAAATTTCCTTGGAGAGCCTGAATGGAGAAAAACATATGGAAGCAACGATGATGATATGGGATCTAAAGTAATTCAACTTGAGGATGGAAGCTACGCCTTAATTGGGACTATAGGATTTGAAATTAATCCAGATTCAAAATCAAAAATGTGTTTGATGAAAATAAAATCTAATGGAGATTTAGTGCCAATATAAAATAAATAGTGTATTACAAAATATTGTTTCAAAGGTCAAAATTGAACTATTTATAAACTAATAAAATGATTGACGTATTTTTTAAATATTTAGACTATTAATGAGATTATTATCCCATCGCACTTTTTTTAATGCACTTAGGGGGCTAGTTATATTGCCATTTCTTTTATTTTTCTATACCTCTCAAGCACAGGTTATTGTTACACCTGGCACGGGTGTATCATTTCCTCTGTGTGTTGGTGGTGATTATGTAAATGTTGGAAATATTGATGTAACCGAAACAGCATTTAGTGACCTTGGTGTTAATGCCAGTTACACTTATATTCTTACACCACCTTCAAATTTTGAATTTGATCCAACAACAGGAAATGCGAGTGTAACTGCTGGCACTAATATCACTGCTATTTCCGTTACTCAGGGATCAGCTAATTTTACAATAAATTATACACATACTGCAGGAGGACCTACGCTTGATGCATTTAGAATCACAGGTTTAAAAATCCGTGCTATTGGAAGTCTTTCGGCTTCAGCTTCGATTACGGCAAATACCGGTACATCTCCAGCTAGCAATGGCAATGATCATGGTACTTTTAGTTCAGTAAATTTCACTTCTGCCTTATCGAGTGACGATGGTGACAATAGTTTTTGCGAAGGAACAAATGTAACTTTTACGGTATTATCCTCTCAGCCAAATGCAGGAAACACATATGAATTTTTTGTAAATGGTATTTCTAAACAAAATAGTTCGAGTAATTCATTCGCAACTTCTACTTTAACAAATGGTTCAGTGGTTAGCGTAAATGCTACCTATGTGAATGGTTGTATTCATACACCATCATCAATTACAAATGATGTTAATTCAGTCCCGGAAGCTGCCATAGTAAGTGATGATCCAGATAACAAAATATGTTCAGGAGATTTAGTATTATTTACCGCTACTCCGTTGTCCTTGGCCAACTATGAATTTATCGTAAACGGTGCGACCGAACAAAATGGCATTAGCAATACTTATTCGACATCCAGCCTTGTAAACATTGACCAAATCAAGGTTATTGTTACAACTTCAAACAACTGCTCTGACGAAAGTAATATTCTTACTTTCACCGTTGATGATCCTCCAAGCGCTGCCATTGCCGGAACAGACATCGATCAATGCGACAACAGTACTTTTA
>CAYREN010000054.1:0-5820 GCA_964423255.1 uncultured Roseivirgaceae bacterium
CACAACGAGCAATATCATCTGTGCATTTTTGATGTGATGCTGCCTTTCAAAGATGGCTTTACCCTTGCCGAAGATGTGAGGAAATACAATCAAAAAATTCCGATTATTTTTCTTACCGCCAAAAATAAGAAGGATGACCGGATAAAGGGATTTAAAATCGGCGGGGATGACTATATCACCAAACCATTCAGCCTGGAAGAATTCCTGTTGCGAATTGAGGCTGTTTTGAAAAGAGTGTATGACCGGCCAACCGCAGCTGATCAAAGCCATCAATTCTCGTTTGGAAATTTTAGTTTCGAATTCAATAATCAACTGCTTTCCATAAATGGAATAGCCACTAAACTTACCAACAAAGAAGCCCGCTTATTGAAGATGTTGGTGCAACATAAAAATCTGATATTAGAACGCGACGTAATTATGAAAACAATATGGGAAGATGAAGGATATTTCGTAGCCCGTTCCATGGATGTGTTTATTTCAAAACTCAGAAAATACCTCGCCCCTGATCCATCCGTATCCATTAAAAACGTGCATGGGGTTGGGTATAGGTTAGAGGTGAAATAATCTGCTTGGAAAATTTTGAAGCCAAATATTTTGGATAATTATTGACCACCTAAAAAACCGGCCTTTCTGGAGAGGTTGGCTGATGGGCAATAAAAATGAGGTGCTTAGGTTAATAAATAGTCAATAAGCATTCTTAAACCAACTTTTTGAATCGTTATAACTAAACCAAGAAAAAATATCTATTTACAAATAGAAGCATATTTTTAATGTTTACTATTTCCCGAAAAGCATTACACGATTGGATTTTCAATACTATTTGTTTTTTCAATTTGATTTTTTTTAAGATCATGCATACCAATCGAAATATTTTAAATATTTCTTGTTAGTAAATAGTATAGATTACTCAATTATTAAGAATTAAAAAATAACATTCTATGCAACTTTTGGGGCATCGTATTTATATATCAACCTTGGTTGGCATTATTTTATTTGCTATTGCATTTTTAAGTTTTAGGGGAATACCATATTACAATACAACTCTTGAAGAGCGGTTTTTTCACCCGGATCATGATTTGTTTAAACCGAGCGGATTAATTGGTCATGGACTAGGTATTGTAGGAACATTACTTATTATTATTGGAGTTTTTTCTTATATGGCCAGAAAAAGATATAAGTTTCTATCACGATTTGGGAGGTTAAAATACTGGTTAGAATTTCATATTTTTCTTTGCATATTGGGGCCAATTATGATTTTGTTTCATACTGCATTTAAGTTTGGGGGTATCGTCTCAATAAGTTTTTGGAGTATGGTCATTGTAGTAGCCAGTGGAGTTATTGGTAGATTCATTTATATCCAGATACCCAGGTCTATTGAAGGTAGAGAACTGAGTTTAAATGAAGTTAAGGAAATGAAAAACAACGTGCATGACGCCATAATAAAACGCTATAACCTTGACGAGCAGAGTTATAATTCTGTTTTAAAATTTACTGCGTTTACTTCCCAAATTCAACATAAAAACTTAATAAGCGGGATAATAAGAAGATATCTTAATGACAGAAAAAGGATAAAGAGATTAAAAATTACCTTAAAAAAGAATAAACTTTCCAAAGCCAGAGTTATTGGCGTATTGAGGCTCATTAAAAAAGAAATATCCCTAAATAACAAGATTGAACGTTTGCAAGCCATGCAACAATTATTCAAATATTGGCACATAGCCCATTTACCATTTGCATTGATCATGCTGGTAATTATGGTAATTCATGTTGCCATCACTGTTGCTTTTGGAGCAAGGTGGATTTTTTAATTTATGAAAGGATGACAGAACAGATGATCATATATTTTATTGCCTTTTTATTTTGCGCAATCATCGTATATATTTATTTGAGAAAGCAAAAAAAAGAATCTCAAACAGTCGAAGCCAAAGTTGTGAAAGCAAAGCAAGATGGTCTTTTCGAACCTGTTTCGCTTTACCCTGAAATAAATGTAAATAATTGTATTAAAAGTGGCGCCTGCATTACTGCATGTCCTGAAAAAGATATTTTAGGAATAATGAATGGTCGAGCAACGCTTATTAACGCTTCTCAATGCATTGGACATGGGGCATGTTTTCATAGTTGTCCCGTCGAGGCGATATCCCTGGTAATAGGAACAGAAAAGAGAGGGGTTGATCTTCCGCATATTGATCAAGACTTTCAGACTAATGTTCCGGGAATTTATATAGCTGGTGAATTGGGTGGTATGGGCCTCATTAAAAACAGCGTGGAGCAAGGACAAGCTGCTGTTGAAAACATGATTCAGTCAGGTTTTAAAAAAGATGATTCTACATTTGACTTGATTATCGTAGGTGCCGGCCCTGCTGGAATTTCAGCGTCTTTGATGGCTAAAAAGCATAATCTCAATTTTTTAACGCTTGAACAAGACTCTCTTGGGGGAACGGTATTCACATTTCCCAGAACTAAAATTGTAATGACGTCACCCATGGATTTACCACTTTATGGCAAGGTTCAACTATATAATACCAGTAAGTCAGAATTGCTTGAACTATGGACTAAGGTACTATCTGAACATGATATTTCTATAAAAGAACGTACAAAGGTGGACACGATATCTTATGAAGATGATCATTTTAGATTAAGGACAAAGGCGAATGAGGAGTTTAAAGCAAAGAAAATCCTATTGGCCATTGGAAGAAGAGGAAGCCCGAGAAAACTCAATATCACCGGAGAAGAAACAGAAAAAGTGGCTTACAGGTTGCTGGAGCCTGAAAATATACAAAACAAAAAAATAGTTGTCGTGGGCGGTGGGGATTCTGCCATTGAAGCTGTTCTATCATTAGCAAATCAGAATAAAGTGATCCTTTCATACAGAAATGAGGCATTCAATAGATTAAAACCCAAAAACAGAGAAAATATAAATCTTGCGGCCAAGAAGGGAAAAATTAAAATTCTATATCAATCAAAATTGATAAATATTGAAAAAAATCATGTATTAGTCGAGGTACAAAATGAAAAGCTAAATATAAAAAATGACCTCGTTTACATTTTTGCAGGAGGTGAATTACCCACTCAGTTTCTCCAAAATTCAGGAATAAATATTACCAAAAGATTTGGGTACACATTAAAAAAACACGGATAAAAATTTAACCAGGAAATACATTTTTTAGCATGCAGCATAAATTTTTTCATATTACCATTTTTTTAATATTTGCAGCCATAAAGTCTTTGGCGCAAATATCTCCCGGTGATTTGTCAAATGCTCATGCCGAATTAGAAGGGATGCTCAATTGTACCAGTTGCCATGTACTTGGAGGAAAAGTCGATAATGATAAATGCTTAGATTGCCACAAAGAGATAAAAAAACGCATTAACCAAAACAAAGGGTTTCATAATTCATCCGAGGTAAAAGGTAAATTGTGTGCTACATGCCACAGTGATCATCATGGTAGAAAATTTGATTTAATTCGCTTTAGCAAAAAGGAATTCAATCACCAATTAACTGGATACAAACTAGCTGGCCAGCACAATAAAATTGATTGCCGTGATTGCCATCAGGCAGATCTTGTAGTCAATAAAGAATTGAAAAAGAATAAAAATACTTTCCTGGGATTAAATCAAAAATGTGCGTCTTGTCATGAAGATGTTCATCAGAATACATTATCGCAAGATTGTGCAAGTTGTCATACCATTGATAAGTTTTCACACCCCGAAAATTTTAATCACAATGATGCAGACTTTGCACTTGTAGGTCAGCATTTGAATGTAGATTGTATTAATTGTCATCGTATGGAAAAAAGGAGTGGAAAAGATTTTCAACGATTTACTGATATAGATTTTCAAAATTGCACATCATGCCATGAGGACGTTCACAACAATAAATTTGGAAATAACTGTACAGAATGCCATAGTGAACAATCATTTTTAGTTGCTGGATCATTGACCAACTTCAATCATGAAATGACAGGATTTCAATTACTTGGCAAGCACAAAATTGTGGATTGTAAGCAATGTCATGTAGCGAGTTTTACGAGCCCTATTCCTCATACCAAATGCTCATCTTGTCATCAGGATTATCATAATAAAGAATTTGCTAATAATGTTGGAAGTCCAGACTGTGTAGAATGCCATACTGTAAATGGATTTAGTGGAAGTTTGTATACTATTGAAAAACACAATCAAGGGACTTTTCCATTGGAAGGTGCACATTTAGCCACGCCATGTTTTGCTTGCCACAAACAAGAAATAAAATGGGAATTTCGCAACATTGGAGAAAGATGTGTTGATTGTCATGAAGATGTGCATGAAGGATATATAAGTGAAAAATATTATCCTGATCAATCTTGTGAAAATTGTCACTCCGTTTCAAGCTGGCAAGAGAATAAATTTAATCATGATTTAACAGAATTTAAACTTTTAGGAGCCCATTCAAAACAAAATTGTATGGCCTGTCATATTGCAGATGAAGAAAACTATGACAATAAATATGAAAATTTTCAATACTTATCTATGGATTGTTGGAAGTGTCACGAAGATGAGCATCGTCAACAATTTGCAAAAGATGGCGTGACTGACTGTAGGACATGTCACGAGTTTGAAAATTGGAATACTACAAACTTTGATCACAATCAAACGGCATTTAAGCTAGATGGCAAACACCTCGACGTTGATTGCACAACATGCCATAAAGAAATAGAAGAAGAGGGGGAAATATTTGTTTTGTATAAAATAAAAAATTTCGAATGTATAGACTGTCACCAATAATATTATTTTTTGGGCTGGCAATAAATCTATCAGCTCAAAATCCTCATGGCGCTAATTTAAAAATGGATTGTGCCAATTGCCATACTTCAGAAGGTTGGGAGATATCGTCAGATTTCTGGAAAGATAATGTTCCAACCAGTCCTGTAATTTCTGGCACGACAGGTTTGATACTGCCAGGCAAATCAAAAGGCTTTGATCATAGCACCACAGATTTTACACTTAAAGGCCAGCATACTTCAGTAGATTGTAAGAGCTGCCATCAAACATTGGTTTTTTCTGAGGCCGGCAATGAATGTGTTGCATGCCATACCGATATGCACGAACAAACAGTAGGCGCAGACTGTGCCAGATGCCATGATTCCAATAACTGGCTGGTAGAGGATATCACTCAGGTTCACTACGATAACGGATTTCCACTTATGGGCTCTCACGCCATTTCCAGTTGTTCTGATTGTCACGAATCGACAACATATCTAAAATTTGAAAGAATTGGTAATGAATGTATAAATTGTCATTTAGATGAATATTCAGCAACTACAAATCCAAATCATAACGATGCTGGGTTTTCAACGAATTGTATTGAATGCCATAATATTAATGGATTTGATTGGTCAACTGAGAATATTAACCATGATTTTTTTCCATTAAGTAAAGGACATGAAATTCAGGACTGTGCACGTTGCCACACCAACGGAGCATATACAAATACACCAAATGATTGTTTCTCTTGTCACAAGGAAGATTTCAATTCAACCAATAATCCCAACCACCAAAATCTAAATTTTACTACCGAATGTATAGAGTGCCATACAACCGATCCGGGGTGGACACCTGCGGATTATGCCCAACACGACAGTGAATTTTTTCCAATTTACAGTGGAGAACATAATGGGGAGTGGGATCAGTGTATAGATTGCCATACTAATCCTTCAAATTTCGCTGAAATTAGTTGTACGACATGCCATGAAAATCCGGAGACAGATATAGATCACGAAGGAGTTGGTGGGTATTCTTATAATAGTCCGGCCTGTCTGGCTTGTCACCCTACTGGAGATGCCA
>CAYREN010000054.1:5920-18571 GCA_964423255.1 uncultured Roseivirgaceae bacterium
TGCGTGGGTTGTCATTTGGAAGATTATAATAATACATCAAATCCAAATCATGCAGCTGCACAATTTCCATTGGATTGTGAAAGTTGTCATACTGAGGATAAATGGAGCCCTGCGACATTTGATCATGATGGTCAGTATTTCCCGATTTATAGTGGGAAGCACAAGGATGAGTGGGATCAATGTATAGATTGCCATACAATTTCTTCAAATTTTTCAGTCTTTAGTTGTATTGATTGCCACAAACATAATGATCAGGCAAAAGTAAATAAAGACCATAGTGAGGTCTCAGGATATGCTTATTCAAGTGTTGATTGCTTCTCTTGTCACCCAACGGGAAAATAATTTATGAAAATAGATTTTGCTAAATGAGGTATAGTTTTTTCATATTGCTTTTATTTATAATTGTTGTCCCCCTTATTGGTCAGGACAAAGCAATAGCTGAAAATGGAGTAGTGTCCTATGTTTCTTCTCAAAATGTTTATGTCAAATTTGGATCTACGGAAACGATAAATATTGGAGATACTTTATTTACAAATAAAAATGGACATCTGATTCCCTACCTGATAGTTGAGCATAAATCATCAATTTCGTGCGTTTGCAAGACCATCACTTCCATGAAAATGAAAATTAAGGATGAATTATTTACAAAGCATATTTCGGTCAATTCTGGAGCTAAAAGTAAAAATGTTTCATTAGAAAAAGATAGTTCTCGTAATATCAACCGACCACGATATAGAACGAGTAATTCTTTTGTAAAACCCAGGAATCAACCAATCGAAAAAGAAAATCCGAAACATTCAAATCAAAAGAAAAATGAATCATCAAGACAAATCTCAAAGCAAAAAATAAAGGGTAGATTTTCTGCTACTTCCTATAACAATATATCTAACCCAAAAAGTAATCATAGGATGCGATATACATTTTCCATGCGTGGAACGAACTTGGGTAACTCTAATTTATCCATGGATAGTTATATCACATTTCGCCATAAACTTGATGAATGGGATGAAGTAAAAAACAATCTGAATAGTGCACTAAAAATCTACTCTCTATCATTGAAATATGATTTTAATGAAAATTCCAGTGTCGTAATAGGAAGAAAAATAAATCATAAAATATCAAGCATTGGTGCAATTGACGGAATTCAATATGAGAAAGGAGTAGGAAATTTTTTAATTGGGGCTTTTGTTGGATCAAGACCTGATCATCATGACTATAGTTTGAATTTAAATCTTTTTCAATATGGGGTCTATTTTAACCATACGATAAATAATAAAAACAAATTTATTCAAAATACCATCGCCTTTATTGAGCAACGTAATCATTCCAGCATTGACAGAAGGTTTATATATTTCCAGCATTCAAGCAATATCTTCAAAAAATTGCATCTATTTAGTTCAGGAGAAATGTCCCTTTATAGCATAATAAATAATGAGACTAAAAACGGCCCGTCTCTCACAAATTTGTACGTATCGTTAAGGTATAGAATTTCACGAAAATTAAACATTTCAACATCTTATGACAATAGAAAAAATGTGATATACTACGAATCATACAAAAGTTTTATCGACAAACTAATAGAAAAAGAAACGCGACAGGGAGTTCGATTAAGTGTGAATTATCGTCCTTTTAAATATGTTTCCTGGGGTATCAACTCAGGTTGGAGGTTTCAAAAAAGTGATATAAATCTTTCTAAAAATATTAATAGCTATCTTACCATAAGTCGCATTTCTTCATTGAATATCCGAACAACAATAAATGTAAATTTTCTGAAAACTAATTATTTAAATAGCAGGATTTTTGGTTTGAGGGTATATAAGGATATAATACCTCAAAGACTTAGTGGGGGAGTTAATTTAAGAATGGTGAATTATAAATACTTGAAT
The DNA here is from genome assembly GCA_964423255.1 of uncultured Roseivirgaceae bacterium. GTDB lineage: Bacteria > Bacteroidota > Bacteroidia > Cytophagales > Cyclobacteriaceae > JAAUQL01. Next base: position 7,807 of record CAYREN010000054.1, read on the forward strand.
TACGAATCTGTAACAAATCAGAATATTGTTGGATTAAATCTATCATTGAGCATCATTAAAAAACTAACCTTATATATGAACTATGAGGGAACATTTGATGATCAAAATTTAAATTATCACAGAATAATTACAAAACTCATTCAACGATTTTAACTTTGGAGGATGAATAGAGCTGATCAATATTATAACAAGGTAAATGAAACCTCATGTGCAGGAGACATATTATTGTGCAATGCCCAATAAGTAGGTTTCTTAAAATTAAAAACAAATGAATAAACAAAGTATTAGTGTCTGGCTGGGAATAACAATTTTTACGTTTTTGATGGCATGCGAATCAAGTCCAAAGGTTATAGAAGGTGAATCAATAGGAATAGCTCCCTCAATTAAAAAACCTAATAAGTCAGATTCGCCAGCAATTCTTTCCAATCGTTCTGATGAGCATCAGGTGAAGGTTAAAGAAGTTTTGAATACAGAAAAATATACCTATCTCAACGTAACCGAAAAAAATGATAATTTTTGGATTGCCATTCCTAAAAAAGATGTTGAGGTTGGTGGTACGTATACTTATAGCGGAGGGCTTTTGAAAAAAAATTTTAAAAGCAAAGAGTATAACCGTGTCTTTGAGACACTTTATTTGGTTTCCAACATTTCACCATATCAAAAAAAGGAAATCATATCTAAACCAAATGAACATCCAAGTGATGTTAATTCCCAGGAAATAAGTGATGAAGTGTCCAAAGAAGGCAAAGTAAAATTGTCTGAATTATTTTCCAATCCGGGTAAATATGAAGGTAAAATTATACGGGTATCAGGAACATGCGTAAAAGTGAATCCTATGATTATGAACAGAAATTGGATTCATATCCAGGATGGTTCCGGTGAGGGATTGGACCTAACGATTACTACAAATGAAATTATTGAGATAAATACTGTCGTTTCATTGGAAGGTAAAATCGCACTGAACAAGGATTTTGGAGCCGGATACAGGTATGACATCATTATGGAAGAAGCCATGATCAAATGACTTTTTCCATTATGACATATTATTATTTTGATTTCAAATAATATACCTGTTAATTATTGTAATGTCACCCAATTTACTGAGGCCATCTTTTCCATATCCGCTTCATTATTTAACCAGGGAACAATGGTGTTAAATGGTTTTCCTTCCCAAAAATCATTGTAGAACAAGTACAATTTTCCATCATCTATTCTAAATGTTTCTGGATTAACAGGAACTTTTTTATTCATCTTTGCAACAGCAAATGCACAATACCCATCAAATTGGGGTAAATAATTATTTGGGTTTGCTTTGAACATTTTCAGATTTTCAGCATTTACAAAATAATAAGTTGCCCCTTCATTTGTTGTAGAATATTCTACACTTCCTCTTTTTGCAGTATTGGTAGTGAAATAATTTACAACATCATAACCTTTGTTTGCCAATTTATTTTCATCAACGTTTACGTCTTGTGCATTTGCTTTACCAACTACAATAATGACCATAACTGCCAATAACATTTTGCTAATTCTTTTCATTTAACCTTTTGTTTAATTTAAATAGATATAACAAATATACTTCCATACGCATCTTTTTAATGACAATTAATACATTATATTTGCTCAATAGTACATAAAAAAATGTTATGGATGTTATTAGCGATATATTATCAAAGGTTAATCTTACCAGTGTAGTTTATTTTAAATCTAATTTTTCAGCGCCATGGGGAATGGATATACCCAAAGGTCCATTTGCTCAGTTTCATATTGTTACTAAAGGACAATGTATTTTGCAAACTAAAAATAAATCCATCCAATTATTTGCTGGGGATATTGTTGTTTTCCCTCATGGCACTAGTCATTGGTTGGCTGACGATAAGCATAGTAAACTTTACAATGGACAAGACGTAGTACAATCAATCCTTTCAGGAAAATCATTATTCGAGGGTGATAGATTATCTACTACTTTGGTTTGTGGGCATTTTGAGTTTGATAAAAATATAGACCATCCTTTTATAAAAGAATTACCTTCCATGATTCATATTGATGACACTGATATGAATCAATTTTTCTGGCTAAAAAATATTACTGATTTAGTAATACAAGAGGCAAGCAAAGAACTATCCGGCAGCAATATCATAGTAAACAAGCTCGGGGAAGTACTATTTATACATACGTTGAGGGCTTACATAGAAAAGTATAAATTATCAACTGGTTTTGTTGCTGCTTTACAAGACGAAAGAATTAGTAAAATTCTGAAAGAGATTCATTCTTCTCCACAAATTAATTGGCAGTTAGATTCGCTGGCCAAAATTGCAGGAATGTCACGAACTAGTTTTGCAAATCGCTTTAAAATATTAGTTGGTGATACTCCATTTAATTATTTAACACAGTGGAGATTGTTGCAAGCAAGAGAATTACTTATTGAAAGTGATTTCTCTGTTGGAGAAATAGCAGAAAGAGTTGGTTATCAATCTGAGGCAGCATTTAATCGTGTCTTCAAAAAAAGGGTAAATCAAACCCCTTTAAAATTCAGACAGAAAATTTTGGTTTCATAAAATAGCGTAGAGTATTTGTTGCTTTTATTCCCCTTCCAGATGCGAGCTTACTAATATCAAAACCAATGACGGTAACAAATTCGCTTTTAGATATTAATTTAGTTTGATTCGGGCAATATAAGGAAGAAACCATGCTAAAATGACTTTTTCTATAGTGACATCAAATTATTTTTTAGCTCTTGATTTTGACATTTTTGCTTTGTCAAAATGCTGGTTTCGCCAAAAGGCCAGCAGACTAATTGCGATCAAAATGATAACAGTATAGTACACAAATGTAGGAACTGGCACCGGGTCTCCGGCAGCGTACGAATGCAATCCTGATAAATAGTAATTGACTCCAAAATAAGTCATCATTACTGTTGCCAAACCAAACAGCGATGCCACATTAAAAACATATGCACTTCTCAACCCTGGAATAAACCTCATATGCAATATGAAGGCATAGACCAATATGGTAACCAATGCCCAGGTCTCTTTGGCATCCCAACCCCAATATCTGCCCCAAGATTCATTTGCCCAGACACCTCCTAAATATGTACCGATGCTAATCATAAAAATTCCACCAATGAGGGTCATCTCATTGATATAAGTCATTTCTTTAATAATTCTATTTGTACTTTCACCGTTTTTCTTGGTTCTGAAAATCATTAAAATCAAATTGAGAATCCCTATGATTGCTCCCAACATTAAAAACCCATAGCTTCCCGCCTCTAACGAAACATGTATTGTCAACCAGTAAGATTTTAATACCGGTACCAGGGGTGTAATTTCGGGATCTAACCAGCTAAGTCCGGCAACCATCAGAATAGTGGAGGACAGAACAGAAGTTGCTGCTAATCCCCCAAATGACTTTCTTGAAAAAATCAGCCCTGCAAGTATGGTGGTAAAGGCAATATAAATCATAGATTCATATCCGTTGCTCCATGGCGCACGACCAGACACATACCAACGTAATCCAAGACCCAGTGTATGCATCGCAAATCCAAAAGCCAGCAGTGCAAAAGAAATATTATATGGCCATTTCATATTTAACTTGGGCTTAAAAACTGAGAGGAAAAGGAGGCTTAAGAAAATAAGCCCTAAAAGCCCATATACTTTGCCAAGTCTATCAAACACCCTCAATTTATTCAGCAATATCTCAGCGTCCATTTTGCTTTCCGACGGCAATATATCTCCTCCGTAGGTTTGTTGGTATTTGTGCAATCCAGCAATCAACTCATCACTCATTGTCCAGTCATTATTTTCTATGGATTTTTGCAATGCAGAAACATAAGCAGGATAAAATATTTCGACCATGGTATTTTCAGCACTTACTTCATGTTCGTGACCGTCATGTTGATGCTGGGTGTTTGCGGGAGATTGCCAATGATTGGTAACGTCATCTTGAATTGGAAACACTTTCATAAATCTCCCGGAAAATATCATGTTGCATATATTAACCCTCTCATCTACTTTCATCAACTCTTTTTCAAAAACACCCCTATCAATTTGTGGTGTATTGTATGCTTTTCTCACCACATCCATCAATTTATAATTGCCCTGCAAGTCAAAAAAATCACGATATGAAGCCATCTCGCTCCTTATCCCCAATATATTTTTTAACTCTTCGTGTTTTCCCAGTTTAATGATGGGTTCACCATACCAATTAATTGGATTAGCAATCATTCCTAAAATTACTTGCTCTGCACTAAGACCGTAAATGGATTCTTTTCTGGATATTTTCCTTAGTATTTCACTTACCAATGTATTCATTGGTTTAAATCTGCCACTTTGATCTTGAACAACCAACTTACCAAATTGTGTTGCGTGCTCAATATTTATTGGATTTTTTTGAGTAATTGTTTCTGCTGAAGAATATGTGGGAGAAGCAAGAGCTATTGTAAACACAATGAACATGATGGCCATTGTAGCCCCTGATTGTCGCAATTTTTTTATGTTTTTCGATAATTGTCTAAATCGACTTTTGCCGCTGAACATTGTAATAATCATTCCCAAAGTTAACAAAGCATAACCAATGTACGAAATCCATGTGCCCCAACCGTCATTGTTTACACTTAAATATGTACCCAATTCATCAGGGTCAAATGATGATTGAAAAAATCTGTACCCACCATAATTTAAAATGTTATTCATATATATCCTTTGGTCTCTATTGATATTATTTCCTGGATCCAACAAGGTGATTTCGCTAGCGTAGGATGAGGCGCTGTTCGTACCCGGATACCTATCCATAATAAATTCATTAAGTTTTAATGAAAATGGAAGGTTTACAGATTTAGAACCAAAAGAAATGGAAAAGCTCGTGTTGTCAAACGATATCGATCTTGGTGTTCCTTTAGCACCCTTTCTTCCGAATAAGTAAAAACTCTTTTGCTCACTATTTAAGCCAATCTTCATATGCAACCCTGCCATGCTTGTGCTGCTCATTTTCAATGTTGTAGGTACAATTTTCACATTTCCCTTTGGCTTGAAATCACCAATGACAAAAGAATGAGATGCACCTGAGTATAAACTTCGCAATAAAAGCGGATGAAATTCACCTGGCGAAAGTGTGTCAGATTGCTGTGTGGCCATTTGCATTTGCGTAAAGGTGAAATCCGCTTTAAAGAATAATTCGCCATTTTCATATTTTACATTAAAAGCTTGAGGCTCTTCTTTGTCACGAAAATTATAAAGTAATCCATGAATATTTTTTCTCTCATTTTGCATCAGGTAGTATTCTTCTCTACCATTCTGCCCTCCTATCACAATTTTTAAAATTGGTACTCCATTTGCATCATCTACCAACACTTCTCCGGGGTTGGGTATAAAATGTAACACCTCTACATTTACATTGTCATTCCCCAATAAATAAGACCTGCTAAATTGATTTTTTCCCAAAGTGGAGAATTGAACCGGTTCTTCAAACTGATACTTTTTCCCATCTTTTACAGCCTCAAAAAGCAGATATGATTCTGAAGACAAAAATGAATTGGACGTCTGCCCTTCTCTTATGTGCATCATTCCCTCGCTACCAAAATACCTTGTAACTCCAGCACCAATCAATATGACAACAATCGCAGCATGAAACGTAAGGATGGACCATTTTTTCTGTTGGATCATTCTAAATCTAAAGATGTTTACGATAAGGGAAATAGCGAATAACAATAATATCAATTCAAACCATTTGCTTTTGAAAATTACATTTTGCGCCGAGCTGGTACCAAAATCATTTTCAACAAAAGTGGCCACACCAATAGAAACCGCAAATAATAATATATAAATGCTTGCCGCTCTGGTGGAGAAAAGATTATCAGATATAGTTTTTAGTAGGTTCATGAATTATATTTTAATAATTGGCAAAGTTAATGATACAGTCTGGTATTCTAAAAAATGCCACACAGTAATGATTACTGATGTACCAAAAAATATCAATTATTTGCAATAATAGATGATGAATAATTTAGAAATCAGATTTGGAAAGAATATTTCAGCTTGCGATTAAAAATTATTGTTTCAAGATTTTATCATAAAAACAGGGACATCCTTAAATCGAAACTCCCCTAACTGAAAGTAAAAATTAATATCTTCTCCGGATTGAGGTTTGCCGGTGTGGGTTTGGGCTATTTGTTTTTAAGAATTTCTGGTGATTGTCTGACACTAACAATATCCATCACTTTTATAACCCCTGATTCTTCTTGATAGAGAACTTTGTAGTCACCCCAAACTATTATCCTTTGGTATTAAGAATTGATTTCATCTACCTGATACTGATTAGCAAAATATATTGTCTTGGGACTTTGCAATAAATCGGACCGCATATTCTTTGCTCCTTGCAATGATTTCTCATATCCTTTAAAATCAGCTCTTCAACATGTTCACAAGGGCACTACGAAGTGCTGGATTTTATTTTCTGTTTTTAGGCTTGTATATTTGTGTGAATAAATAAAACAAGGTTTTTATTTATCCTTAGTAAGTCCATAACTGTGATTCGATAAATTACAAATAGAAGAATATACTTCTCATTATAAAACGAGAGTACAATGAAACAAGTAACACTAAATGTAGCAGATAGCAAGTTCAGAACTTTCTTAGAGTTCATTAAAACCCTTGATTATGTATCTGTCAAAAAAGAAGATGTAATCCCTCAGTGGCAACAGGAAGAAGTAAACAAACGTCTGCAACTCATTAAGAAAGGAGAGATGAAAACCAGAAGTTGGAACGAAGCTAAAGCAGATATTTTCAAAAAGTAAATGACCTATTCCATTGATATTGTACAAGTTGCCGAAGATGAAATACGAAAAGCATTTCTTTGGTATGAAGACAAGCAAGAAGATTTAGGCAGCACTTTTGAAAATCATTTTGATGAAGCTGTAGATAGTATTCAAAGTAACCCTTTCAATACCCAAATCAGGTACGAGACTACAAGGGTTTTCTTCCTAAATAAATTCCCCTATGGTATCCACTTTCAAGTCAATGATAATGTGATTCTAATTGTAGCTGTTTTCCATACCTCAGAAGACCCTGAAAAATGGATAGAGAGGAATTGAAAATTGAACCCTATTTCCTTTCTCCTATGTCCATCCCGATGTGCAACATAAAAACCAATAAATACTTCACCTTACTATACATCCTTTCTTCTTTATAAAATCATGTTAATCCCATTATCATAAAAATTATAGTGCAGGCAATTTCATATTTTGCTTCATTTTATTATGCCTCCGCTCATTGAGAGGCATATTTATATTGAATTCATGAGATATGCCACTATCGGAAACATATTCCTGTTTTTCCGTGGCCAACTCTTTTTCTATCCGAAGTACCGTATCGGCACTCGATATTTTTGTGTCCTTTACCAAAGAAAGCGCATCCTTAAGGTTCTCATTAATATCTTCTGCACAATTGCCCCCGAAAAGGGTGATATACCACATGGATTTGATGATATCGCTATATGAATATTCGGCTGCTTATCCGCGAGTACCAAGATGCTCATCAATTAACCGACTAACTCCGCTATTAGAAATGAGCTTGTCTATAAAACAAATACCACCAAAAGGATTGACTTTATCAGAAGAATATGTGACTTTCATAAATATTAAAATTTGCATCACCAATATAGGTGAAAACAAAAAGCCAAAAAAGGTTATTAACAATTGTTTTAAGATCTTTTTGGCTTTTTTTACTCAACCTATTGCGGATTTAAGGTACCACTAAATATGACATACAAATGAAACACTTATCAAAATTAATGATGTTGGTACTTTCGGTATTGATTTTTACAAAATGTGACAACATGAACAAAGGAAAGAATACAAAGATTGATTCGCCGGTGGCAGAGAAAGTTGCAAAAGAATTGAAAGCTCATGGAGATGTCCGGATCGACGATTACTTCTGGATGCGACTGAGCGATGAACAAAAAATTGCTAAAACTCCCGATGCACCAACTCAAAAAGTATTGAATTATCTGAATGCTGAAAATGAGTATCTCGATCAGGTGATGGGACATACCATGGATTTCCAGGATAAATTATTTGAAGAGATCAAAGGACGAATAAAGCAAACCGACGAGAGTGTTCCATATTTCAAAAATGGATACTGGTATTATACCCGATTCGAACAAGATCAGGAGTATCCTTTCTATTGCCGAAAAAAAGATACCATGGAATCGAAGGAACAAATCATGCTGAATGTCAACGAAATGTCAGTAGGTCATGATTATTATAATGTTGGTGGATTGAGCGTAAGTTCTGATAATCGTCTGCTTGCATATAGTGAAGATACAGTTAGCCGGAGGATTTATACCATCCGTTTTAAAAACCTGGAGACAGGAGAACAATTGACTGATGTCATAGCTGGAACGCAGGGCGGTGCTGCCTGGGCCAACGACAATAAAACAGTATTTTATACTTCTAAAAATGAAGAGACGCTACTTCCGGAAAAAATTAAACGTCATGTCGTCGGTACAAATGTCGCTTCAGATGTTGTCATTTATCACGAAAAAGACCCTTCATTTTACATCGGTGTGTATCGTTCGAAGTCAGGAAAATACATTATAATTTATAATAGCAGCACCCTTGTATCAAATTATCATATACTTAGCACAGACGATCCGATAGGTTCTTTCTCACAGTTTACTGCCAGAGAAAAGGATATGCTGTACAGCATCGATCATTTTGAAAACAAATTTTACATCACGACCAACTGGGATGCTAAAAATTTCAGATTGATGGAAACGGACGAAAATAATACTACAAAGGAAAACTGGAAAGAGGTAATTGCACACAGATCTGATGTCTTTTTGGAAAGAATAGAAGTGTTTAACGATTTCCTGGTCATCGAAGAAAGAAAGGCAGGATTATCAAATCTCAGAATTATCAATCAAAAAATAGACGAAGAGCATTATCTCGATTTTGGCGAACCGGCATACATGGCTTATATATCGACAAATCCGGAATTTTCCAGTAACTGGCTGCGATTTGGATATTCATCATTGACTACACCAAGCTCTACCTTTGACTACAACATGAACACCAAAGAAAAGGTATTGAATAAACAACAGGAAGTAGTCGGCGGACACAATCCTGAGAACTACACTACTGAACGGCTGTATGCGAAATCGAGAGACGGAGTTGAGGTGCCGATTTCAATCGTTTATAAAAAAGGGTTTGAAAAAAATGGTTCAAAGCCTTTGCTACTTTATGGTTACGGCTCTTACGGAAATACAATTGATCCTAATTTCAGTTCAGTTCATTTGAGTTTGCTCGACAGAGGATTTGCTTTTGCTATCGCTCATGTCCGTGGAGGTCAAATACTTGGCCGTCAATGGTACGATGAAGGAAAACTCCTCAAAAAGAAAAATAGCTTTAATGATTTTATTGATTGTGCCAAATATCTGGTCGCAAAAAAATACACATCCGAAGAGCACATCTATGCCCAGGGAGGTAGTGCAGGAGGATTGTTGATGGGTGCCGTGATCAATTTGGAGCCTGTTTTATTTAACGGAATAATTGCGGCAGTTCCATTTGTAGATGTAATCTCCACGATGTCAGATCCGACAATCCCGCTCACGACCAATGAATATGACGAATGGGGAAATCCTGACAATAAGGAGTATTACGATTATATGCTAAGCTATTCTCCCTATGACAATGTAGAAGCCAAAAAATATACAAACTTATTGGTGACTACAGGATTATTCGATTCGCAGGTTCAGTATTGGGAGCCAGCCAAGTGGGTGGCAAAATTGCGCGAGTATAAAACCGATGAAAACCTGCTATTGCTTCATACCAATATGGAGGCAGGTCATGGAGGCGCATCCGGAAGGTTTAAGAAGTACAAGGAAATTGCCCTGAAGTATGCATTTTTATTCGATTTGGAAGGAATTATAGAATAGGACCAGACTGCAACGCACAAGATCATCTGACCTGCCGGGTGATCTCTTTTGTTTTTATGTTCCAGTAAATTTTCACCATGCAGTATTCTTTACTTTTGTTCTTGCTTATTTCGTGGAATACCAATATCCCAGATCTCAATCAGAAGGTCATTGAATATGTCGATTCGGTCATTGGCAAAAAAGTAGATCGTGGCGAATGCTGGGATCTTGCAGCAGCAGCTCTGGATCGTGCAGGAGCCTACCTTGATCGAAGCAGCCAGAAAAGTCTTTATATTTTTGGCAAAAAACTCAATCCTAAAAAAGATGAAATTTTTCCAGGCGACATCATTCAAATTGAAAATGTAAAAATAGAATGCACCAATGGGAATGCAACTTATACCGAAACGATGAATCACCATACGGCTATCATTTATAAAGTTTTAGAAAAAAGTCATTATAAAATAGCACATCAAAATACTAGTTTTAGTGGCAGAAATATAGGTGTCAGCGAGTTGAATTTGAATTATAATAAAAAGGGGAAGGTTACTTTTTACAGGCTATTTTCCAAATAGTGTCTCTAAATGAGCCCGTTTGCAAGAAATGCTTAAAAAAATTGTTCCTCATTTTTGGGCTATTAATTATTAAAGGTTTTAAGAGCTAAATGTCAGATAATCAATCCCTTGTTTTCTGCGTCGCGCATTGTGCATGAATAATGGGGGATAATTCAAACGTTCTCCCCTGCTTTCATTTTTCGATTTATATTTTACGCTAGTATTCTTGCTTTTTGAATTAAAATTAATTTTATTAACTTTGTATTTCAAAGTACTTTTAATATGAAGCAAACAAAAGATTACCT